>JAJXVI010000126.1 GCA_021782195.1 bacterium
ATGGTGTGAACCGCTCGAAAGACTGTGTTGACATCTTCAAGATTCTCAGGGTCGTCTTCGAGACGCAGAAGAGCAGCCTCTGCCATTTCGATGGCTTCACGACTCTCGGTGACAAAGTCACCGACCAGACCGGGGTCAACGTCAAGGATCGCTGCCGAGCCTGAAGCAGCAATATCGGCGCTGGAAGAGGCTCCAGCGTACGACGCACCGGAGGCACCCTCCATGTCCTCCCGAAACGCTTCCGCGGAGGGTGACGACGCACTTGCTGGCTTCGAGCCCGTGGGGCCGTTCGCTCCACGGCAGGCTACTGGCGGAAGAGCAGACTCGAGTTCAACCGCTTCTTCCAGCCTGGCCAGAATCCCGGTCAAGAGGTCCGGAGAGGGCAGATCAGCAGTGGTCCTGATCAGGTTCGCGCACTCCGCCATCAGGCTCGATACCCCAGCATGGAGGCCAGGCGCCCGTGCCAGTTGCTCGAAGCAGCCGCGCGTGGCATCCCAGTCGGATCGATCCACGGGCTCCACGGCAAGCAGACGGGCCGCCAACCGATCAATGGTCAACGGAGAAAGTGCTTCTACACTGTAGGGGGAAACCGAAGCGGCCGTGGAAGCAACTGGCGCCTCGGCACGAGACACGCCGTCACCACTCGTGGAAGGGGCGGGCTCTCCGCCAACCTCCGCAAGCAGCTCGTCAAGCTCTCCCGAAAGCTGCACGCCGAAGAGGTTGACGTTGTCGACTCCCCGCTCAAAGATCCGGATCAACGTCCCCAGACAGCGCTCGAACAGTGTGTCGATGCGCGGGGTCTGCCCGGCCACGACTTCGCCAAGCGCTTCCAGGGCGGCTCCAAGGAGCGTGATGGAAGTCGGGTTCTCGGGGTCGAAGCCGTCGCGGGTCTGCCGAACCCGTTCAATCTTGGCGCGTAGATTCTCGTCCATGATCCTCCTAGCCCCCTACTCACCAGAAGCTGCTGCAGTGGCAGACTTGCTTGTTTCCGATTTCTTGCCTGGCTCGCCCGAAGCGGTTGCAGTGGCGGCTTTAAGGTAGCCGGCCGTCAGTTGTACGTAGTCATCCACTTCGTCGTCCTGGCGCTTTCTCTGTCGCACGGTAATCAGGGGCAAATTGTCTGCAACCGCCTGGTCCGTCACAACCTGGCCGGGCGACACATAACGACCATTGCGCAGAAGCACGCCAATCACAACGGCGTGCGGTCCGATGAAGCAGTGTTTCCCGACGTGCGCATCCGTCACCAGTGCCTGCATGCCGACCACGGTGCCGTTCTCGATGATGCACGGTCCGCCAATCTGGCTCTGCGGTTCGAGCGAGACGTCGTCGCCAATGTAGACCGAGTAGAACTCGTGACGAAACTCTACACGATTGGCCTCGACGGCGTCGCCGCGCTCGGAAGTCTTGCGACCGTGGATGACCACACCGTCCTGGATGTTGGTGCGATCTCCCACGCGAATCGGCACTCCGACATCGCCACGAATCGACGCGAACGGCCCCACAAAGTCCTTCTCGCCAAGCGTGACATCACCCAGAACGAGTGACTGAGGATTCAGGTAGTCGGACTTCTCGATGCGGGGATCAACAGGCTGCGCAATGAAGGAAGTCGCCACATTGTAACGGTTCGTGGAGATCGTGGTCGCTTGCGACTTCGCGACCAGCATGCGATACCCGAAAAAGCCGCCCGCGGCGAGCACCAGAAGCCCGACGATGGGCACCACGATCTTCATCGGTCAGACCTCGTGACCACAGGCCGGACAGAGGTGCCGACGAACGCCCGAACCGTCAGATCGTGGCGTCGCAACACGAATCCAGAACGGTCCGTCAGACGTCGAAAACCCTTGAAAGAAGGACTCGACGCTGTCCGGAAGGGCGATTTCAAGGTGACTTCCCCGCGCCACCGAGGGCATGCCCATCTGGACGTGCATGTCGATCCCTTCCAGTCGGGCCGTCACGTCGCCAGCGATGATGTTTGCCAGTTCACCGACCGTGTCGACCATGTCCGCACCCTCGAAATCCATTTCAAACCCGACGAAGCGCACGGCAAACTTCTCCGCCGTGGACCGCGGCAGGCCGAGCAGCAGTGACCACGGACGCGTCCCGACGAACGAGATGACTCCCATCATTCCGTCAAATGCCGCGTCAGGAGGACCTGACTCACGAAGGGGATCCTCACCAATGATGCAGGCGAAGGTTGAGACCACCGAGTCCCGAACACAGTCCGAAAAACCGGTCGGCAATGGGTTGCAACAGGGCGTCGTCAACACGTCAGCTACCTCCTAGAAGCTTGCTGAAAAAGCCACCGGCGGGTTTTCGCTGACCCAGTCCCTCGATGATCTTGGTCAGCTTCTGCTGAAGTTCCTCAGCCGTGAACGGCTTGCAGATGTACGCGTCCGCGCCAGCGCGGTCCGTTGCGTCCATAATCTTGCCCATCGACTTCTCGCTGGTCACCATCACAATCGGAATATGATCGTTCGCAGACGATGAACGCACGTGGCGAACAAACTCGATGCCCGTCAATCGCGGCATGTTCCAGTCACAGAACACAATCTCGGGTTTCGCCGACTGAAGCTTTGCCAGGGCGTCCTGACCGTCCTCAGCCTCTGTAAACTCGAACTCAGCCAGTTTTGCGTGTCGCAACGTCTGCATGACGATGTTGCGCATCACACGGGAGTCGTCCACAACCAGCGCTTTCAACTTCATGACCCGGTACGGCCTCCTATGAGTATCTGCTCCTCGTATCGACCGCCCGCGTCGTTTATTCACCTGCCCGGCTGGCGTTGTCGCGTCATCAGAGGAGGCGTGCTTTGTCGATCCCCCGACGCGGTTCATTCTCCTGTACGGCTGGCGTTTTCGCGTCATTGCAATCACTGCGCGGTTGCCCACTCGAACAAAACTCAAGATGAGGCAAAGGGGATGCGGCATCGTGGCAATGCTCGAAATCGTGAAATCGCGGCCCCCTTCACGCACGTGAATTCACGCCGATAAAGATTGTTTTGTCCAAGTGTTCGGTCGCGTAATGAGCAATGCATGAACTGGAGGTGCACGTCAGCATGCAGGAGCCGGACTTCGTGATCATTGTCCGCTGGCTCGGTCTTGTCGGGCTGATCGCCACGATCATCCTCGGTCTGCAGAAAGGCTCGATTGACAACGACGCACTGATGAACCGAGCCGTGTGGATCCTCCTCGCAGGAGGGGGAATCGGTCTGCTGGTCAGCCGATCATTGAACGGTATCTGCGATGGAAACACCGACCAGCACGGCAGGGAACACAAGCCATGACCCTAGAGAGCAAGCCGTGATGCTGCGGATCCGCCGACCGTCGGAATGTTTTCCCCGTCGGACACCAGAACGATAGGAGAAAAGAGATGCAACTCTGCTCCAGCTACCCGGACGAGCAACTCAGTGAAACTGAAACCATCGCACGCTACACTTCGCTGGTGAAGCACGTCGCTGGACGGATTGCAGTCTTTCTGCCTCCACACATCGAACTCGACGACCTGCTGGGCGATGGAATCATCGGCCTGCTTGAAGCCGCACGAAAGTTTCAGCCAGGGCGCGGCGTAAAGTTCAAGACGTACGCAGCGCTTCGTATCCGCGGCGCGATCCTTGACGGGTTGCGGCGCCTCGACTGGGCACCCCGTCGGTTGCGACGACAGGCACGCGACGTGGAGCAGCACATCAACGAGCTTGCACACGCGCTGGGAAGAACTCCCACGCGTCAGGAAGTCGCGGAACGCATGGGAATCCCGATGCCCGAGCTCGACGACCTGCTTGGCGATATTGAAGGCAGCCACATGGTTTCACTCGATGAGTTGAGAAGAATCTCCGACAGCACGGAGTTCCTCCTCGGAGAGTCGGTCGCCGATCACAGTGAAGACGTGCTCTGCGAGGTCGAACGGCGTCAGCGCCAGGAAGTGCTGGCACGTGCCATCGACGGGCTCGGCACCAAAGACCGCACCGTCGTCTCGCTTTTCTACTATGAAGGTCTCACGAACAGCGAAGTCGCCGAGGTCATGGGCGTCTCGCCGGCACGCGTGTGCTTCCTCCACGCACGCGCCCTCCGCCGTCTCAAAGACGCGCTGGCCGAGTGGCGCTCACAGCAACTCGCAGAACGTTAGCCGGTCGTGGATACAGCGGCAGTCCTCGATGTGTCCCGCAATCTCCTGTGGGTCGTGATAACGGTTTGCGGACCTTTCCTCCTGGTGACCTCGCTGGTCGGACTGGGTGTCAGTCTGGTGCAGGCTGTCACGCAGGTCAACGAGCAATCCCTCAGTTTCATCGCAAAACTGGCGGCCACGGGTCTCATGTTCTGGTTCTTTGGGAACTGGATGCTGTCGAACCTTGTGAATTTCGTGGCCGGGGCGATCTCCGGCTTCAGGGCGTCGTGACGTGAACATCGGCCCGTTCGTCCAGGTCTTCCTCCTCGTACTGATGCGACTTGCCGCGATTTTCATGGCGGCTCCCGTCTTGAGCGATCGGGCCCTTCCGGTCATGGTCCGCACAGCCCTCTGCTTTGTCCTCACCCTGCTGGTACTGCCACTTGTGAGCATTCCGGCCCGCCCGGTGCCGTGGATCGTGTTCAGCGTGCAGGCCTGGATCCAGGTCGCGCTGGGCTTCCTCCAAGGGCTTGTATTCTCGGTGGTGCTGACGGCATTCCAGATGATCGGAGACGCACTCGACCTTTCGGTTGGAATCAACATGGCAACCGTGTTCGACCAGAGCGACACAACCCCTCACGCCATCTTCTCCGTCTTCTTTCGCATCATCGGGAGTCTCGTGTTTCTGTCGCTCGACGGACACCTGTGGATCATCGCGTCGATCCTGCGAAGCCTGCAACTGGTCCCGCCTGAAAAGATGGTGTTGCCTGTGCAACTTGTCTATGCAGTGCTCGACCAGATCGGTGGGGCGGTCGCACTCAGTGTAAGCATGGGGCTTCCTCTCCTCGCAATGCTCGCACTTGCGGATGTCGCGGTCATGGTGCTCTCACGCTTCCTGCCGCAGTTGCAGATTCTTCAATTGAGTCTGGGTGTGAAGATGCTCCTCGCGCTCTTTACCCTGCTCTGGCTCATGCCGTGGGTGCTCGAACGTCTGACCTGCCATTATCAGACTGCGGCGTCAGTCCTGGTCGGAGGCCCCTGATCGATGGCTGAAGACAAGACTCATGACCCGACTCCACACAGACTCCGCGAGGCACGCGAGCGGGGCGAGGTTCCCCGTAGCCAGGACGTCGTCACCGCGCTTGTCACCGCAGCAGGGCTCGGAACGTTTTCGATTGCCTGGGAGCACGTGGTGACCGGGGCTCGCAACCTGGTCGCCTACGGCGCCACCAGCATGGCGCATGCGGCTGAAGGCGATCCCAGGCTCGCAATGAGTGGCCTGACGACCGCCGCCATCCCGCTCTTGCTCTGGTCCGCAACGGTTCCGCTGGTGGTTGTCGTAAGCGCCTTCGTGACAGGGCTCGCGCAGACAACCGGACTCGTGAGCCTCTCTCCCCTTGCGCCACAGTTTTCACGCGTAAATCCGCTTGAGGGAATCAAGCGGATGTTCTCCGCCCGAGGAGCCGGCGAGCACGTCAAGGTACTGCTTAAAGCACTGGCCCTTGTCGTGGTGGCCGTGCTCACGTGCCGCAGCGAAAGTCACCGCCTCCTCGCCCTTGGGGAAGGGCAGCTCGTCAGTGTCGTCTCCGTCGTCGTCGGTGCCGGGTTTCGACTTGCATGGAAACTGGTTGCGACCGTGGCGGTCATCTCCGTGCTCGACTATGCGTGGCAACGGCGAACGTTCATGAAGGGGTTGCGGATGTCGCTCCAGGAGATCAAGGACGAGTATCGCAGCCACGAGGGCGACCCTCACATCAAGGCACGACGGCGGCAGTTGCAGCGGGCCATGGCGAAAAAAGCCAGTCTCCAGAACGTGAGAAAGGCCCGCGTCGTCGTCGCCAACCCGACGCACTTTGCGGTGGCCCTGCAGTATGGTGGCGGCGAGACCGAAGTTCCCCTGGTTCTCGTAAAGGGTAGCGACCACCGCGCGATTCGAATCAAGGAACTGGCTCGCTTGCACGGGGTTGAGGTTGTGGAATCGCCTGCGCTTGCACGCGCGCTCCACGCGTCGGTCGAAGAGGGACACTACATCCCGCAAAGTCTCTACCTTGCGACCGCGCACGTGCTGGTCATGGTGGCGCAACTCGAGGAACAAGCCAGGAAAGCGAAGGGTAGGATATGAGCGGCAGCAGCGAACCGCGGATCAAGTTGAAGCTTCCTCTCGAGGCCCTGCCGGTTCTCGCCGTGGTTGCAGGGGCATTCCTGATGATCATGCCGGTCCCGGCTCCGGTACTTGACCTGTTCCTCACCCTGAATCTGACCCTGAGTCTCACGGTGCTCATCGTGACGGTCTACGTCAAGGATCCCATCGAGTTCTCGGTCTTTCCGACGGTCCTTCTCATGGTCACCCTGCTTCGACTGTCGCTAAACATCTGCAGTACTCGCCTGATCCTGCTCCACGGCTATGCCGGCTCGCTCATCGAAGCGTTCGGCGAATTCGTGGTCGGCGGAAATTTCGTGGTGGGGTTCATCACCTTCGTGATTCTGGCGGTCATCCAGTTCGTCGTCATCACGCACGGCGCGCAGCGAGTTGCCGAGGTCACGGCACGCTTCACCCTCGATGCAATGCCTGGCAAGCAGATGGCAATCGACGCCGACATCGCAGCCGGACTGGTCTCGCAAGAGCAAGCCAGGGCACGACGACTCATGGTTCAGCGAGAAGCCGAATTCTACGGAGCAATGGACGGTGCGTGCAAGTTCGTACGTGGAGACGCCATCGCCGCGGTCATGATCCTGCTGGTCAACGTCATTGGTGGCTTCATCATCGGGGTTGCCCAGATGGGGCTGTCAGTCTCCGAAGCCGCGTCCCGCTACACGTTACTGACCGTCGGAGAAGGACTGGCCGCGCAGCTCCCCGCGCTGCTCGTGTCAA
>JAJXVI010000127.1 GCA_021782195.1 bacterium
AGTCGTGGGGAGGCAGCCGGTTTCCCCACACGTGGCAGTGCTCGCGATGCTCGAGCACGCAGGCTTCACGAAACGAAATGTAGACGCAGGCGCCAACTCCGATCTGCACGTACACCCCTGAACACTGTGAGTCCTGGCTTAAGTCAGCGTAGGGAAGGGTCATTGGAGAACCGTCGTCGGTGATGACGGTCACGAACGGCCCATCGCAACGAACGTACCTGCCCTCACAGTCGTAGACGTCGACCTCGACAAGCATTCCTTTCTCAAGCGAGTCGAAGTCAACGCTATGGCCGTTATAGAGGAAATCGGCAACCTGGGCAGGTATGACGCAGGTTCCCTCCCACGTCCGCACCAGGGCGTAATCCGGTTGCACGCGCTCGATGACCCCGTGAAAGCGCGTGATATCGAACGACAACGTCGTTTGCGCGAGGCACGGCGATGTCGACGATACAACCAGGAGGAACAGCAGCGTCAGTGTTGCGATGCGTGGGATGAAACGGTTCACGGGCAATGGCCCCTTCCTGCGAGCGGACTGTTAACTGGAAGACTCCTGCTCCGTGCTTCCTGGTTCCTTGTCCGTCAAAACTGATGGTCTCTGTACAGTCTCCAGGAGGGTTGAAATGGTTGGCGAGGCTACAGTTGGAGAGAGTTGTTGCAGGAACGGCCTGATCGTGTCCACAGGAACAGGGAAGATGACGGTGGACGAATTCTCGGTTGAGATCTCCGTCAGGGTTTGCAGGAACCGAAGTTGCATGGCCCCCTGGTTGATGCCAAGGACCTGTGCAGCCTCCGCCAGACGCTGCGCAGCCTGAAATTCCCCTTCGGCGTGGATGATTTTTGCGCGTTTTTCTCTTTCGGCTTCGGCCTGTCGTGCCATGGCCCGTTGCATCGGCGTGGGAAGTTCGACGTCCTTGATTTCCACGACCGTTACCTTGATTCCCCACCCTTCAGTCTGCTCATCGATGACCCGCTGCAGTGCGAGATTGATCTTCTCACGATTGGCAAGCAGGTCGTCAAGTTCGTGCTGGCCGAGAATGGATCGCAGGGTGGTCTGGGATATCTGCGAAGTCGCCTGTACGTAGTTGAGCACTTTACACACAGCATCCTGGACGTGATCGACCAGCACGCGGAAATACAGGACCGCGCTGACCTTGATGGTCACGTTGTCGCGCGTGATGACTTCCTGCGGGGGCACCTCGTGCGTAACAACCCGCACATCTACCTTCAGTGCTCGCTCGACGAACGGGATCAGGAAGACAACGCCCGGTCCGCGAACCCGTACAAAACGCCCGAGACGAAGAATGACCGCTCGTTCCCATTCCTGTGTAATCTTGACCACCCTGGGCAGGAGAACAAGCGCAATGACCACGACTACAACAATCTGCGAGAAGAGGGATCCGGGGAACGGATTCATGGCTGACTCCTTTCTCAAATTGTGCCGAGGTCGCCCGTGTACGCGGTACGGGTAAGGTGCCCGACTGAAAGCGTTCGGGAGACCTCACGGGCGTTCGCAGCGATCAGAGAGCCCGTGAGACGTTCAATCGCGGAAATCAGTGACTCAAATCTTCACGGGCGGATAGAGCCGTGAGAATCTCCTGCCGATGGCGTCCCAACGCCTCGACAAGCGTCGTTGTGACCAACCCGGACGGTGCGCTGCAATGCAGGCTGCCGTCGTGGGCGGGGGTAAGCAGAACATCATATGCATGTAACTGTTTCAGCGCGGGGTCGATGCGTTGTCTGCGGAGCAGGTCGCAAACAATGTCTGCAAGCAGGTCGCCCACGCGCTCGTAGCCAGGTCCCGCGGAAGAACCGCGCAACTTGCCCTGGATGCGTGCGCCTTCGACGCGAAGCCATTGACCATCTTCACGCTCGATTTCTACACGGGGGGTACCGCAGTGCGATAGACCAGTGATTTCTCCGAGCCGACGCAGGGTATCGGCTCCCCCAAACGGTCGTCCCAGGAGCCGCGTCAGGGACGTGGTCACGTGTGGATTGCTGGTTGCCTGTGCGACTTTCTGCGCCATGGCCCGAGCGTCGGCACGGGAGACGTCAGACGAAGCCAGGTCGAGGTGTGCTCCATCCGGTCTGCTTATGTGCAGGGTAAACCCTTTCTCGTCGCAGATGAACTCGAGGAGGGTTCCGAAGCGTGCCATGAGCCGTCCCTTGCGTGTCACGTCGGAGCACGGACCGTCGTCAGTCTCGACAAGGCCAGTCCATCTGGAGGATGGGGCGATCACGAGAACGTTGCTGACTCGTTCATCGCGCAGAAACACCGCCACGTCATCGGCGGCGGAAGAACTGACGTAGAGCTTGTACACAACGCTCACTTCCAGATGTCTCTATTACGTCCTTCCGCCACAAGAGCGTGCCGAAACATCTGCCTTGAATGCGGCGCCGCGTGCAGTTCGCTCGTTGAACCGTGTCTCGCACGCGTCGCACGTCACGGTCGCCAGAGTTGCTTCAAGACTCAGGCGAGGTCTCGACGAGCGAACGATACTTTCTCCGAAACCTGTCAAGCTTGGGGCTGATGACGAGACGGCAGTATGGTTGCGAACTGTTGAGTTCAAAGTAGCGCTGATGATGTTCTTCTGCGGGATAGAAGTTCACGAATGGCACGATCTGGGTGACGATGGGGAGGGTAAAGGTGTGCTGTTCCTGCGCCATTATCTGGAGCGCCTGGTCTCGCTGTTTGTAACCGTGATAGAAGACGACTGACCGGTACTGGGTACCCACGTCCGCCCCCTGGCGGTTGGGCGTCGTGGGATCGTGGCTTGAGAAGAACACCTCCAGCAACCCCTGGTAGGTGATGACACGCGGGTCGAAGACGATCTGCACGGCTTCTGCGTGGCCCGTCTGCCCGGTGCAAACCTCTTCATACGTTGGGTTCGGCAGATTACCCCCGGCATACCCCGAGACGACCTCTTTCACTCCTCGCAACTCGTGGAAGATGGCCTCCGTGCACCAGAAACAACCCGCCCCGAACGTCGCCCGTTCGAGGCGGGGAGTGGCACCTCCAGGTTCGTTACCTGAATCGCTCGTCGCAGAACCGGTATTCGCGATCTCGAAGGCGCGAGGGTCGTCCTGCGGGCATGCATAGACGCGCCTGCAGCACGAGCACAGAAGTGCCATCGCCACGATGAGAGCACGGCGGTTGACAGGCATGCGAATGTTCCTTTCCGGTCGCCACGCCTCGCCGGTCACCGGCGAGGCAACTTCGGCCCATGGCAGGTTCGGGAGCCTCTCTCTTCGCACTTGCATCAAGGCAACCCTGCGCAATTGATGCTCGGGTTTGAAGATTATTCCTCATTCTTGCGCCTGAAATCGGCACGGGGAAAGGAGTTCTGTGATGTCTCCGAGAAGCCACGGCGCTTGTTATGACCAAGCGAACTTCAGGGAGCGCGCTCGACGACGCTGGCGCGACTTCTTCCCCCACCTCCTCGTCGCGCCAACCTCGACCGTCATCTTCTGCTGCAGAAGCGGCCGGCTTTCGCCTGGCCGACCGTGCCACGCTCATTGTGGCCGGCATCGTTTTCGCGGCGTCATTACTGACGTATCTCTTCACGCTTGCGCCCACGGTAACGGGTGAGGACAGCGGTGAGCTTGTGTCTGCGGCGTACACGCTGGGCATTCCTCACCCGCCAGGGTACCCTCTGTGGTGTCTTGTTGCACACTTTTTTACGTGGCTCCCTTTCGGCAACGTGGCCTGGCGCGTCAATCTTGGCTCGGCCGTGTGTGCCGCGCTGGCCTGCGCCCTCTGCGTACTGCTTTTCGTGCGACTCGGTGTTCGCCGCTCCATCGCCGGCGGGGCGGCTTTCCTGATGGCGGTCTCTACCACGCTCTGGAGCCAGGCGGTGATCACCGAAGTCTACGCCCTGACGCTTCTGACGATAGTCGCGCTGTTCTACCTGCTGGTACGCTGGCGCGAAGTCGCAAACGAAGCGGTCGGAGACCGCTGGATGTGTGCTGCCGCCTTTATCTGCGCTCTTTCGCTTGGGACACACGATACGATCCTGCTCCTTTCTCCGGTCATCCTGCTGTTCGTTATCTATGTGTTGCGGATGCGGATCCTCAACCCGCTGGTTCTTGGAAAGATTGTGCTCTCGATGATTGCCGGGTTGAGCGTCTTCCTGTACCTGCCGATCCGGGCCAGCGCCCATCCCGCCATGAACTGGGGTGACCCTGATACCTGGAACCGCTTCTGGGCACACGTGACCCGTCAGGAGTACCTGCCGGACCACCGGATGCTCAGTTCGCATCACACCTGGAGCAAGACCATCGGCCAGATGGGTGCACTTGGCAACTGGCTTCTCGAGCAGTGGCCCTGGCCTGTGACCGTTGTCGTGGTGCTGGCCGCACTGGGGGGAATCGTCTTCCTCTGGCGGCGCGACCGCTTTCTGGCGGCCTGGCTGACCCTCTGGGCCCTCGTGATGTCGGTTGGATTCACCTGGCTGCTGAATTTTGGACTCAACGAAGAGGCCCTGCACGTGGCTGAGGTGTTCTTCATTCCTGCGTGGTTTGCTGTTCTCACGCTGGCGACGTTCGGATTTGAGGCGATTGCAACCTGGCGCAGCCAGCTGCAGTCAGCGCTTGCAGGTGCCGTCGCAACGCTCGGCGTGCTGTCCATGGTGATAAACTGGTCGTCCTCCACCATGCACGGCAATGACGTCGCGCATCGCTTTGCACGAGACATGCTGGCAGCCCTGCCACAGAACGCCATTCTTTTTACCAGTGCCGACTACGAAGCTTTCCCCGTGAAGTACATGCAGATTGTGGAAGGGTTCCGCACTGACGTGGCGACGCTCGACTGCCAGCGCGGGATTGGAACAGCATTGAAGTTGACGGGATTGGAACCTCACGTCGAGGGCTACATCGATGAACACGACGTGGCGCACCTCTTGCGCCAGAGCACCCGTCCCATCTACTCAACCACGATACTGGGCGCAGTCAGCAATACGGCCGTGCTGCCTGTCGGCCTGACCTATCGTACCTTCAACAACCCCACGGACGCAAGCCAGGCTGCCGCGCTTGACGCGACCGCGTGGAAAGTCTACACCCAGAAGGGTGGAATGCTTTCAGCTGGACACGGGAACTGGGTGTTGCCAGCCGGTCTGTGGGAGAGCGACTGGTCAACGGCCTCGATTCTTTCTGAATACGAAATTGCGCGCGCGCGTTCCGCACTGGCCTACCAGAATGATACGAGCCTGGCACTGAAGCTGGTTGCCAGCGCCGCCACACGACTCCCCAGGGACCCCGGCCACATGAATGCGCTGGGTGCATTGTGTTTCCGAGGCGCGCAGGTTCAAGCCGCCATCGGCTACTACAAGAAAGCCATCAAGCTGGCGCCACGTTATCCTGAGGCTCGCTACAACCTGATTTCGGCGCTCATCACACAAGGCCGCTGGGACGAAGCTCAGGAAGCCTACGCAGCGACTCGGCAGCTGGGTGTCGACCTCGGAGACCGTGGCACAGGAATCGAGAACGCCCTGCTGAAAGAACAAGAGGCACGTCCGAAGCTTCAGGCAATGCGTGCACAGGTGGCGGCCGACCCGCGTGATCCGCGAGGATGGTTCACCCTGGCGCTGTTTGAACAGGAATTCTATCATCTCGGCGCGGCGGAACGCGACCTTCGCCAGGCTTCAGATCTTGCGCCAAGAGAGCCGGCCGTCTGGGACGCACTCGGGGCCGTTCTGTTGCAGCGCAACGACCGGAACGGAGCCATCCAGGCGTGGAAGACCGCCCTTGACATCGAGCCGAAGGGGTCTCGCGCCGACCGGATTCGCCGAGAGTTGCAGGCACTCGGGCAGAAGACCGGATAGTTTCAAGAGGCAGTCGCGGGGTCCCGCCGGGGCGCATCACTTCACCCCTGGCGAGCCCCCGGGGTTGTCGCGGCCACCCGCGCGCGGAGTCGCGTGCGCTGACCGTATCCGATGCCCGGCGCACCGCCACCCGGGGGGGCGCACGCGCTTCACTTCACGCGAGCGTGCTCGCGGTTCCCCATTTTGCCGACCGTGCTCTGTGGATGGTCGTGCTGACTCATCACGGCTTGAGCCTGCTTGAGCTGAAAATGCAACTCCCGTACTTCGTACCCGTCAATGTAGAGGACCATTGTCCACGCGCCGGTTTCCTTCGCAACGGGCGTTCCCGCGACAAGAATGCCGTCGTGATGGCGACGGTCGCAGGCCTGTGGAAAGTCGATGCCGTCGAGCCACTCGCAACGCGAGACGTGCAGGAGTCCACCGAACATACGTCCTTCCTGCCCTTGAGGCCCGACAAATGCGACATACAGCAGGTGCTCGTGCGCGATGGCTTCACTGCGGTTGACCAGGGTGACGTGCGCGTAGATTCCGCGTTCTCGCGTTGAGAACACCTGCTCCCGATCTCCCTTCGCATTTTCCACCGCAGCGGAGGTAACGAGGATCCTGCCTCTGTTGTAGAGTCGCTTGACCGTAAACCACGTTTCACCGGCAGCCAGTCCGTCGAGAAAGGCCTGCACGTGATAGCGGCCAGGAGCGCGCAAAAGTCCACCGTTGATGCTCAGTCCGTTGGGCGGTGCTCCCTTGCAATCGAGGGGCAGGTCGGCGTGCCGCAGATCAAGTCCTGCTGGAAGAGACCCTCCAATGCGGGCGATGCGATGCCCCGTGCTGTCCTCGATGCGGAGCCAGAACTCGTGCGACCCGGTCGCGAGGAGGCGGGGTACGACGCGCGACGGTTTCGCCGCACCCTCCTGCAAAGGCGCGATAGACGCGTATAGATAGACTGCAGGTTCAACGGTGTAGAATACGTGACGCGGATAGCCACTTGCATCCCCTGGGTAGAGAGACGAGAGCCTCAGCGTGATACCCGGGCGCTTGCGGTGCGGAGACGGCGACGGGTGCGCGAGGGTCCGCGGGGATGGCGACGGGTGCGCGAGGGTCCGCGGAGACGGCGACGGGTGCGCGAGGGTCCGCGGGGATGGCGACGGGTGCGC
>JAJXVI010000128.1 GCA_021782195.1 bacterium
ATCCCAGCCGAAATGCACTTTGTGGCACGCTCAAGGCCTTTCGGCAGTAACAGTTGCGTCTAACCGTCGTCGGTATTGCTCCTGTCCTGTTCAGGGGCTGCAGCATTGTTGTGCGAGTCGAGATTGAAGTCAAGTTCAGCCGGGAAACAAAGAGGCGCCACCTGCACGTAACGAAAGACTGACGGTCCAGGTTCAAAGCGAACGCATCCCTGAACGTGTATCAGAAAACCCGTTCACGGGAAGCCACCCACAGCGTATCGCACGCAGCCTTGACGACGACACCATCGAACGCCTGCCCGGTGAGGCTGACTGCGGCGAGGCCCGGTTTCGACACTGCGAGCGTCGCGCAAAGACAGGGAAAGCTTCTCGTAGAACGAACTCACTCGCGAAAGTGAAGTGACTGGCACACCGTGATGAACAACTCCCCTCTTCCGGTCTGTCTGACTGACCTTGTACACTGCGGAGGCTGCGCCTCCAAGGCGCCTATCGGTCAGCTCGCGTCCATCCTCGCAGCCCTGCCACCATCCGTTGATCCTCGCGTGCTCGTAGACACGCGAACGTCCGACGACGCAGGCGTCTTTGCGCTTACCGACGAGATTGCCCTCGTCCAGACCGTCGATTTCTTCACGCCGGTCGTAGACGATGCGTACACCTGGGGAGCAATTGCGGCAACCAACGCACTTTCAGACGTCTACGCCATGGGCGGAACGCCTGTCACCGCCCTCAACGTGGTGGCTTTCCCGGTCAAGACCCTGCCGCTCGAGGTTCTGGCAGAGGTGCTGCGCGGAGCAGCCGACAAGTGCCGAGAAGCAGGCGTCGCCATACTCGGCGGACACACCGTAGAGGATGACACCCCCAAGTTTGGCCTCTGCGTGACCGGAGTCGTACACCCCGGAAAAGTTGTGACCAACGCGGGGGGGCAGATCGGCGACCGACTGGTGCTCACGAAACCGCTCGGCCTTGGCATCGTCAACTCAGGGGTCAAGAAGAAAATCACCAGTGCCGCCACCTACGCGCTGGCCGTGGAAGTCATGACCACCCTGAACCGCGCGGCAGCAGAAGCCATGGGAGAAGTTGGCGTACACGCCGCCACTGACGTCACCGGCTTTGGCCTGGTCGGCCACCTCTCCGAAATGTGTGGCGGAGCCGGCCTCGGTGCGGAGATTGATTTCAGCGCCCTCCCACTTCTGCCTGATCTCACGATCCTTCGGAGACAGGGGGCCACCACGAGCGCTCCCCAGGCAACCTTTGCCCACCTCGACAACCGTCTCGTGCTCGACAGCAACATGACCGACATCGAGCGCGAGATACTGGCGGATCCCCAGACGTCCGGCGGTCTTCTCATTGCAGTCCCTGCCACGCGAGAAGCCGCGCTCCACAGGGCCCTCCAGCAACGTAACGTGCAATGGGCAAAAACCATCGGACAGCTCGTTGGCGGCAGGCAGATCGTCGTGAAACGCTCGAAGGAAACCAGACCGCAGGAGTGAAAGACAGACCGCGGTGTTTTATGGACAAGGAGGCGAAAATGACAGCCGAAGAGTTCGTGATGGCCTCGTGCAAGGCCCTTGAATGTGAGGTTCATTACGATACCGAGAACGAGGAATGGCAACTCGAAATTCACTTCGAAGGAAAGCGCAAACAACACGTCACCCTGTTCTCCTTCGAGGAAAGCGGCCGCAGCCTGGTTCGGTGCGTCACGGCGGTCGGCAACGCGAATGACTTTTCGCACGCGCAACTGGTGACCGCACTGGAACTGAATGAAAGTCTCCTGTACGGCGCGTTCGCAATCTTCAGCGGAAAGTTCGTCATCACCGCGTGCACCGACGCTGTGGAGCAAGAGGTGCCCCGCTTCGTGGAAGTGATACGGTACCTGACACGCATGGCCGACGCGTACGAGAAGATGGTATTCGGCCTCGACCGCGGCTGAGGAAGCCTGTTACCTTCCTTCGGCAGCAACGTCCCTGACCGTCGCCCCACAGGCATCGGCCAGTCGAAAACCGGCTTCAAGCGCAGTGAGGTTGCTCGCCCGAGCGTCACGCGGAACCCGCATTGAAACCGCACGCCGCAGCGCCTCGTCACCCACCAGGCGACACAACCGCGCGACTGTGGCGAGGCCTACGAGTCCGGCCGCAGCAGGAGGCGCTCCACACCGGTCGGCAGTATCCGCAAGTGGAAGACGGTAGACGCGCACGGGCAACGCATTGGTTTCAATTTTCGGCACCGACTCAGTCCGGACCGACTCCCCCGACTCCACCACGATCGCGCCGCCAGGGCGCACATCCGCTCCGTGAAGCACACACGCCTGCGGACCCAGCGCCAGCAGAATGTCCACGGACACAACCCGAGGAAAGTCGATCGGACCGTCGCTGATCACGACCTCGGACATGCTCGGCGCGCCACGCACCAGAGGGGCATACGACGGTGTCTGCACGGCGTTGTATGGCCCGAACATGCACGCTGCCTCACCCAGGATCATGCCCGCCAGAATCAGGCCCTGACCACCAACACCCGCCAGTCTGATGTCACAACGAATAACCAACGCCTCCGCCCGTCACACAGAATTTTGTCTCGTGATTTCGCGTCACAGGCCGTGACCCTGCTATGCGCGACACCCTGCACTTGCGACCGGGGTTCGTGGAACAGGGGGATTCTTCCTGTACAGCGAACTGCTCGGGCGTGAGTCTCCGACTTTGTTACACGCTATCAGCAAACCTTACCGACGACCGAGCATCCGCGTCGACGGTGGCGGCGGTACTTCGCTTCCTGACCGCTCACAGCCTCATTGACGACTCGCGCCTGCGCCTTCGCATCGACTGGAACGACGGGCGCCCGACGCGCTCCGAAGATGCACTTTCGCCCGCCGAGGTCGTGGAACGCACTGCCGCGCTCGAACCCGAAGCGGCGCAGGTCGCACGCGTCGACGGCCTGCGCACGGTCGACGGGTTTCCGAACCCCTTCGTCGCATTTACGGTTGACAGCGAAGTCCTCGACGGCTGGTTCAGTGTGGTCTATTCGTATGGAACATCGCGTACCCGGGTCGTCGAACTCGTGTTCATGGAGCCACAATTCCTGACCGATACACCGGGGATGAGCCCGGAGTCATTCATCGCAGAACTTTCCGCGGCAATTGGCAGCAACCTGGTACCCACCTGCAGGCCGGCCGAGCGCTCTTCCTCCTGAGCGGTCGCCTGGAGACCGGGCATCCAGGTCGCAAGTGCCAGGGTGGCGGGACCCTGCAGAGCACGACGCGTTGCACACCACGCCGCCCAGAAAGGCCAGCCCAACGAATCCGCCGACGAGGTGCGAAGGACATTTCCGACCCTGAAGCCAATGGACGGCGGTACCTGTCCGTGAGGAGAGTCAACGAAACGATTCAGTTCACAGGACTTCCTCGGCGGGCTGAGAAGTTTTCAGCGTAAAGGAGGTGGCCGGACTGCCTGCACAGGCTCCCATGCAACTACTCGTCCTTGAGGGTCGTCAGGATTTTCGCGCGGCTGTTGTCGACACCTGGGACCAGGTCGCACAGACCTACGACGAACCGCCCGCCGTCGTGCTCGCACCCGGCCCGCTCGACGAGCACCTCACGACGTCGACATTCGAGGCCGCGATCATGCCGGTCGTCCCGGAAACCGACGAGTTTCTTGAAGACTGGCACGCCCTTGAAGAAGCCGGCTACAACATCACCTATCTGTTCCGTATTGAGATGTTCCACGCCCCCGCTCCGACGCCCCCCCCTTCCGAACGACGGCGCCCGCCCCACCGGAGTGTACCGTACCTGTGCCGTACGCGATTCGGGTGCCATCAAAGGGTCCTTCTTACCCTCTCGCGACTCGATGCGGGCGTCGCAGAAGTCTTTCCAGTCAACAGCGAAAGTCCGCACGAACGTTATCGCAAGCTCCTCAACCGCATTTCGGAAGGGTTCTGGGACGTTGGCCCGGACCTGCACATCGCCTATGCCAACAACGCCTTCAAGCGCCTGTTCGAAGAACCCGAGCCACTCGGAAAGAACCTGCTGGAGTTCTTTGACGAACCAGACCGGCCTCGCTTGAGGTCCATCGTGGAGAATCAGGCCGACGGCATCATCATCCCGTTCACCATGCGGTTGAAGCCTCGTAAACGCGGCGAAAAGGCCCGCATTCTCCACATCGATCCAACCCCTCGTTTCGGTGGGACCGGGCAATATCTCGGAGGCTGGGCCCTCATCCACGATGTCACCGAGAGCACCACCGACATTCGCGTCCTCCACCAGGAACGCGAACTGTATGCACTCTACGCGGTCGCGTCCACCCTGTCACGCGGATTCCGCCTGCGTGACCTGGTACTTGCCGCAAGCGAGAGCATTCGCGAGCAACTCTCGGTGGATGCGACGACCCTCTGGCTTCGACAGGAACCGGACAATCCAGGCTCCCCGCTCGCGACGGTAGACTCCTATGGCCTGGACGGCCGCCCGCTCGACGACGACGCCCTGCAGAATGCATTGCACTGGTGCGAGACCGCCCCGACCATCAAGCCCGCCGCGGTTGTTCGCGACACCTCCCGTTCGCGAAATCCGCACGCACTCGCCCTGCGCGACTCCGGCTTCCGCAGCGTGGCCGCCATTCCCCTGAAGAACGGCGAGAACCTCGTCGGCTATCTCTGGCTCGGATGTCGAAACGTTTCGGTCATGAACCGCAACTGGGTCTCGCTCTTGATTTCGATCGGTCACCAGCTTGGACTCGCCGTGGCCAACGCGGCATCGGTCGAAGCCCGCCTTCGGCAGGAAGCGCAACAGCGTCAGTTCTATCGTGACGCCGTGTATGCCATTACGAACGGGAAGCTGGTCATCACCGATCGCGCTGAACTCGACCGCGTCCGAAACGGCACGACCGCCCTTGCAGAACTCCACATCGCCGAACGCGTCGACATTCAGAATGCGCGCAAGATATCGGAGTCAGTGCTACGCACGTGCGGTTTCAGTGAGGAACGGGTCTTCGACATCGCCACCTGCGTCAGCGAAGCGGCAACCAACACCCTCATTCACGGGGGTGGGGGCGAGATGCGCATCTCCACGGTTCCGGCCGAAAACCCCGAGGGGATTCGCGTTTCCCTCGAAGACCACGGTCCGGGCATCAATTTTGCGGAACTCCCACACGCCCTTCTCAAGCGTGGATACTCCACCGCTATCTCGATGGGCCTGGGATACACGCTGATTCTCGAAATGATGGACGCCGTCTACCTGACGACTGATAATGCAGGGACCACCCTCCTGATGGAGGCAACCCTCAATCCCGTGAATACGGAACTGGAAGCGTGGCTCGCCAAGATCCCCGACTGAAACGCCCTCGTCGCAACGATACCGCTCCCCTCTCAGATGATCTTCTGCTGGAACGCGTGCGGGTGGCACTCGTTCCCCTGATGGACGACGCGACACGGGGAGGAGATGTCGCTCGCGCTCTACTCGAAAACCCTGCGTTTGCCCCGAACGGCGTGCGCGATCTTCTCACGCAGCTGATGCGGAATCGCGATCCCGAAATGCAGGCAAACCATCTCACCGAGATGCGCGTCGCGGCGGCGCTTGCCAGCGTGCACGGTCGACATATCGAGATCGAGCGGAAGGCAAACAACCGAAACGATCGGCGTGTCGACTTCGGCGTCGACGACACCGACGAGGTCACAACCCTGGTCGAAGTCAAGAACCTGAATCCTCCGCTCATCAAGATCGTCCACGACCCTTTGAGCGACGAACTTCGCCACGGCCTGGCGGATACGGTGAGCGATACCGACCTTCACGTCTCGTTCCTGTTCTTCCGCCGCCCTTCCGCGGCCCAGCTTCCCCATCTCGTGGACGACCTGCGCGAGCAATGGAAACGAACGAGCGAGCGTGCTCTTTTCCTGGTCCCGGAAGACCGACCGCGTCTCGCCGCCCTGGTAGTCCCTGCTCGCCCCGATACCGGCGGACGCGTCGTCGTCTACGACCACGGCCAGCACATGCAGCTGGCACCTGGTCCTCGCGTCAGCATCACGCATCACGAACAATCATCGCAGCGACGACCTCGCGAACTGTTCGAAGAGCTGTTCACAAAGGACAACATCCTGCGCCGCCTGCAAGACGCCGAGCAGAAGTTTCCGCTCCGCCATGACGACTCGCCCGAGGTTGAAACGCGACGTCCCGCTCACGTCGTCCTGTTCTGTCCCGGAGACTGGGCCCCACGCATCAACCTCGACCGCTACATCGACCAGGCCGTCACGTGGTATCTTTACGGACAGGCTGCCCCCGAAGATCCCCACGGCAACTACTATTCAAAGTGGGCCGCCCACTGGTCGTTCGCCCCGCTTCACAACATCGACGCGATCTTCGCGGTGCGCCCAGACGGCGCGGACACCGAGCCTGTTGTCTGGGCAGGAGACCGCTCACTGAAGGTACGCACGGTGTATTCGCGCCATCGCGATCTGCTGGAGCGCGTCTTCGGCGCTGGCAGCCGGACCCCGCCGACCACGGAGGATCCAGCGTAGCGCCCCCCCCGCACGCGCGTACGCTTGGAAGCCCGCCCGTGAGCTAGAGGCCTTGATACAAGCGCCCTCCCCCGCACGCGCGTGCGTTCAAACGCCTCGCAATGCGGGGGGTAACGATTGCACGGCGCTTACCCGGTGCAACCCGTCACGCAACTTCAGGACTTCTTCTTGCGCGAGCCCTTCTTCGGCGGGGTCTGCTCAGCCTGAGGGACAGCCGCTTCACGGGGGACCGATTCCACGACCACGGCAACAGCTTCCTCCGCGGGCGGGGCCTGCGTGACCGGAACAAACGCGGCGGGGGTCTGTGATTCCGAGGGCACCACAGAAACCGGTGTGACGGTCACCTTTGGCGTGGCTCCTCCTGAGCGCCCTTTTCGGCCTCGCCCGGCAGCAGCGACTGGCGGTGCGGGAGCGGGAGTCGCCGCATCCGAAGGAGCTTCCCCGGCGGACGGAGCCGCATCCGCCGCATCC
>JAJXVI010000129.1 GCA_021782195.1 bacterium
AGGTGAAAGCAGCAATGCGGTGGCGCCCGTCGGCAATCAGACGCGTGCGCAGCGTCTCGTCCTCAAGCAATCCGCGCATGGCCCCGGCAATCTCCGACACGCTTGTGGGATCGACGAGGAGGGCCGCGTCCCCCGCAACTTCGCACAACGCGGAAACGCACGAGGTGATGACGGGCGCGCCGTTCGCCATCGCTTCCACCACGGGAAGTCCGAAACCCTCCGCGAAGGAAGGGTAGACCACGCCCACGGCGTTGCGATAGAGCCAGTTCAGGCCGTCTTCCTCCACGTAGCCGGTAAAGTGCACGCCGCCCGACGCGGCCGCCCGGATCTCAGTGCTCGCGTGGTCGGCGGGACCCGCTATCACCAGCACTGGAGGCGGATTCATCGTCTCTCGAATGGCAGCAAGCGCCTCCATGACCCGCACGAAGTTCTTTCGCGGGTCCATTCTTCCCACGCAAAGGAAGAAACGGGTCGCTTCGAGGTCAGGAAGGCCGCTCGGACGCACGACACGCGCCTCCTGGGGTACATCCACTCCCCAGGGCACGACGTGCACGCGGCTCGGGTCGACCGCGTAGAACTCCAGCACGTCTCGACGCGTGGCCTCGCTCGGCACGACGATGGCCCGGGCCCGACGGGTCGCACACGCAAAGGTCTTGCTATACCACCGTGCATAACCGGGCGGATAACAGTCGGGATACCGCTCAAAAATCACGTCGTGCACGGTGATGACGCGTGCACCCAGACAGAGGCCAGG
The DNA here is from genome assembly GCA_021782195.1 of bacterium. Lineage (GTDB taxonomy): Bacteria > Vulcanimicrobiota > Xenobia > RGZZ01 > RGZZ01 > JAJXVI01. Next base: position 755 of record JAJXVI010000129.1, read on the forward strand.
GAGGAGGTGACTGAAACTGTACGTCACCTCCGGACGGTCGCGCAGACCGGCCCAGGTCTGCCAGACAGCGCGCGCCGCTTCCTGAAGACGCGCGTTGCCGATCCCGAGACCGAGGCCGCGATAGCGGACGCGGGAACGGGCCGGCAAGGGGAAAGGCAGGGTCTGCCCTTCCTCGAGGTAGACGCACCAGTCAACATCGTCCGCGGCCTCGAACATGGCGCGCGTCAGGCGCCTTCCGACGTTGGCCACGCCAGTGGGGTTGCACAGTCCGGCCACCCAGGCGTCGAGGGCGATCCTCATCGTCACGTCGCGAGCGTCTCCACGTCGGAAGGTGCAAACGCCGCGAGGTGCACGGAAGGTCGCCCGACGGCGCACCGCACGTTCACGACGGGGAGGGAGCGCTTCACGAACACGTTGCTTCCTCCAGGAACGCCTCGAGATCGGTCACGTAGCGACGAAAATCGTGTTCACGTTCCACAAACTGACGAGCTTCCCCGGCCAGGGCACGGCGCATCTCCTCGCCCTCAAGAAGAACCTGCAGGCATCGTGCGAGGTCAAGCGCGTCATCGGCACGGAACGCCAGCGCATTGACCCCATCGCGGACCAGTTCCGCGCTTCCTCCCGTCAGGGTCGATACGACGGCGCACCCGCACGCCATGGCCTCGAGGTGACTCAAGCCAAACGGTTCCGCATAGACCGACGGGAACACAAGCACGTGATGCGCGTGGTAGAGTCGCGGCATCTTCACGCGCGGCTGCTGACCGATGAACGTCACCCTGGCGCATGCGTCGCCGCGCGCGACGATTTCACGCAGACGCTGCTCGTACGCCGCCTGACCGGCTCCCGCAACGGTGAGGGTCCAGTCGTCGAGCCCGCGGCCCGACAGGTGGATCAGCGACTCGAGAAGGGTGTGAACGCCCTTCTCCTCGGTAAGTCGGCCGGCATAGAGCAGTCGAAGCGGCTCCGCCGACCGGGTACATGGCTCGTACTCGAAACGCTCCAGCGAAATTCCCTGGTGAATCACCTTGCATCGGTCGATCGGAAATCCCCCGTCGCCGAGTTGCTGGCAAAGCGCGTGACTGATGGAGACGAGACGCACCGCGTCGAGCACGGGTGCGACGCGAGTCATGGGATAGAAGGCCCGGGCGGTGAGGTTGCGAGCATGGTCGCGGACGTTCCGCGCGCGCGGATGAAAGAAGAGAGGGTGGGAGTCATTGAGCGTCCAGCAGACGGGCTTGCGCGCCCGGACCGCAGCGAAGATGGGGCCAAGACCCGTTCGCATCAGGTTCCACGCAAAAACAACGTCCGTCTCGTGTTGCGCCAGGAAGTCCTGCATCACGAGGTGGTTCTGGCAGGCAATGCGGTGCATCGTGCGCAGACGATAGTCTGGCAGTTCGAACTTCGCGCCAGGAACCGGAAAGGGGGTCGCAACGACCAGGCGCCGGTGCACGGGTGGTCCCGGAGGGGTAGCTCCCTCGTGCTCGCTGGTCAGCACGTGCACATCGTGCCCCCTCGTGGCCAGTTCACACGCGACGTCGTGACACAGGAGCTCATAGCCTCCATAGACCATGGGAGGGTAGAGGTTGGTAATGATGGCGATACGTATGACTCAGTTCCTCACTGACCCTGAAATCATGCGCCCGTCCCGAGTCATCACGAAAGCGCCGCTTCCGCTTCCGCGGAGGAGAGACAGGCAAGGGCGTCCACTTCCTCGGAGCAGGGCAGCGGCAGCGCCTCCTCCGATGGGGCCAGCACCACAAGTCGGCGACCCACCCTGATCGCCGTGGGCCCCAGGGGAAACGCCACGAGCAATGCGCTTCCAAGAAAAACCGGAATCGCGCCGCTACCTGTGACGTGAATGGTGGACGTTGCGGCGGCAAGCGCGAAAGAGACCCCCAGCGGTTTCCACACGGGTTGGAGTATCTCACGCACGACAGGGACGAACCCGTCGCCACAGAAGCGAACGGCCAGGGGTATGATGCCAAACCAGCCGAATAGCACCGTCGGAATCATTGTGCCGAGTGCGACCCCTGGCAGTCCGATGCGGTAGACGAGTACGACGCTCAGTGCAATGTTTGCGATGGCCGCCAGCGTCTGGATGAGCGCCACCTGCCCGGAGTAGCCTCCCATGATGAGCACCGGAAGTGCACAGGCATCCGTGAAGAGGCTGCTGACCACGGAAGTGACCAGGAACCAGGCCACGACGCGACTGATCCCCTCGACCCGCGATCCGACCAGAATCTGAAGAACCACGTCCACGTTCAACGCGAGGAACACGGCCATGGGCACAACAAGCAGTGTCAGGCGAAAGGCACCGGTCAGGAGGTCGCGTTGGGCTCGGTGATGTCCTTCTCCGGCCTGATTCTGCGCAGCTGCGGGGGTCAAGGCACTGACCGCGCGAAGACAGATCCCTTTGAACAGGTCGGCAATCTTGTATCCGGCCTGATACGCATAGAGTTGCGCGACGCCCACCGTGAGACTGATGACCACCTGGTCGGTACGCGTCATGACGAAGTGCGCACACGAATTGACGTAGACGTTACGGGAGAAGTGCACCTCCTCCGTCAGGGCGTGCCGGTCTACGTGACGTGGGGAAAGAGAAAATCCGGGCACGTGGGCACGAATGAGCACGTAGTGAAAGGCGCTCGGTCCGATCCAGTTGAGAGAGACGGCCGCAAACACCAGTGCTGGCAGCTGCCAGTGATGGTCGATGCCCCACGTCAGACACGTCACGTTCACCAGGATCGAGACGATGGTAACGTAGTTGCACAGGTCGGTACGCTGCAGTCCGGCCAGAATTTCGGAGAGAAAACCGAGCGGAAAACTCAAGCCAACAGCCCCGAGAAAAACCAGATATGCAAGGTAGAACTCGTGCCAGTGATCCGCGGGGGTCCTGACGCTCCGAAGCACAATGGGCGCCGTGAGCACGGCCACAACGAATACAACCCCACCGATCAGGGCAAGCGCCCAGTAGGCCGTGCTGAGGTAGCGGTTGAGACCACCAACGTCACCGGTCGCCATCTTTTCGGCCGTGATCTTCTGCGCAGTATAACCCAGCCCGAAGTCAAGAAAAAGCGAATAACCGAGCAGGGACCACAGAAGGGTGTAGAATCCGAAATCCTCGCGTGACAGCTGGTGGTAGAAGAGACGGAATAGCCATACACCTGTGACGAGGCGCAACAGCATGCCGACCTGACTGGCCATTGCCGCACGCCAGAAGTACTGTTGCCATTTTACCATCTGACGGGATCATCTGCCTCGCAATCTCCTCGTGCTGCAACTGTGGCGGCGGCGCCGTGCATCGCACCACATCGGCCAGGGCACGGCAACAGCTACACTCTTCTGGAGAGTCGATGCGCCGACGCGTGCTCGAACCAACGTTCACTGGTTCCTCGAATGCGCTCCGGAAAAGCGAGGAAGAATCGCAGTGGCTGTTCGGCGTTTGTCGGGTGACTCCTCCAGTGATGATGGGTGCCTGTGTGTCGCAAACGGCGCCTGGAGATCAGCGCGGGCAGGTGAAAGCAAGGTCCTGCTCTCGCTCCACGGGAACAAAAAGATAGTCGCACAGGTGCTTGTTCTCTGGGCCCCAGACCTCGTGGCCAAAGCCCCCTGTCTTTCGTATCTCGACAAGTTGTCGCTCGTCCGGCGTCGGGATCACGTGATGAAGCGAATAGTCGAGTTCCCCCAGCAGGTCGACGATGCGCGCATTTCGCTGCGCGTGCGCGTCCCGGTCCGCATTCGCGTCGGCGTGAAGAACCTCGCACAGGACAAGCGGCCGGTGTTTTCTCAATGTAACGGCCATGCCACGGAGCACCGACTCTTCAAGACCTTCAACGTCAATCTTGACAAAACCCGGTCCGCCGTTAAACAGGGCCGGTGGCAGGTTGTCAAAACGGTAGCACGAGACGCACACGGTGGAAAGGGAACGACCCGGGCGAAGCTCCGGGTCTATCGTTCCCCCCGGATCGCCACTGTTGCCCAGATAGAGCGGAACGACACAGTCGCTTTCGTGCAAGCCTGCCGGAACGATCAGGCACGACTGGCTCAGACCGTTCATCGATACCAGGCGGTTCAAGTACGCGGCGCACAGGGGATTGGGTTCGAACCCCACGTATCGGAACTCGAGACCGGTCGACATGAGATCAAGAAGAGTCTGTCCGGCATTGGCTCCCACGTCCACGAACGGACCGGTTTGCGGCCGGTAGAAATGTCGCAGGACGTCGGTCTTCCAGGTTCTTCCCCATCCCAGCACCTGCAGGTAGGGCAGTTCCAGGTTTGTGGGGATGACAGGTCTCTGGCCTTCACACCGCAGTCCGAACGGCCATCCGACCAGGAGGTCGACAGCACGGTGCAAGGCCTGCCACGCAGCCAGGCGAAAACTCACGTATGTACCCCTTCAGCAGCGAATGCGCGTGGCCCAGACTGGCATATGGAGATTCGTGAACTGTCAGAGAAAGCGAGATCGTAACCGTAGACACCAGCCAAGAGTCGAGGTCTTCGTCACCGGCTCCACGAAGACTCATCAACGCCACACGCAGAGTAAGACAACCCTGACATGCAAATTCATGCTTCTGGAGCTAAATCCCTTCTCCTGTGAGGGGAAAGCGTGGAAGAGTCCGTCTGATTGAGACGAGACGCTACCCCATCGCTCGGGGCGGTCACAGGCAGAGAGGTCTGGCGCCCCTCTCGTGACGAACGACATTCCTGTCAGGTCGGATAAACCGTTTTTGCTGAGACCTCTGTGCCTCCCGGTCCGGGGCAACAGGTATCCGCCTGCCAGACATTCGAGGCCGTGCAGGCAGTCACCCGAAGCAGGGCGCCAAGGAGGATGCTCTTGTCAAGGTCCGCTCTAGGCATATTCATCTTCATCGATGCATTTGGTTGGAAAGTACTCCACAAGCACCGCCCTGACTTTCTGGGCGACCTCCTGCCGACGCGCATGCCGCTCGGCACCGTGCTTGGCTACAGTGCCACCTGCGTGCCGACCATCCTGACGGGTAAACGTCCACGCGAGCACGGGCATATGTCATTCTTCCGCTACGACCCGGAGTGCTCTCCCTTTGCCCGATACAGGTGGATGCGACTGCTCCCGAAAGTCGTCGCTGAACGCGGAAGAGTGCGACGCATGCTGAGCCGGTTCGTAAAACAGTCGCTCGGATACACCGGCTATTTCCAGTTGTACAATGTCCCGTTCGGCGATCTGCCGCTCTTCGATTACACCGAGAAGATGGACCTGTTCGCTGCGGGGGGAATCAACGGCGGTTGCCCTACCATCTTCGACGCCCTGCGCGAGCAGGGCATTCCCTTTCACGTCTCCGACTGGCGGCGCGACGAACCCGACAACCTGGGCGCGCTCGAAACAGCGGTACGTGAGGGCACGATTCGTTTTGCCTTTCTCTATCTGGCCGCCCTCGACGGTGTTCTTCACGCGCATGGCACTGACAGTCCACGCGTCACCGACAAGATGAACTGGTACGAATCACAGATCCGGCACATCATCGAGGTCGCCTCGGGTGTGTACGAGCCGGTGCACGTGCACCTCTTCTCGGATCACGGCATGACCGACACCGTGGACACGTGCGACCTCATGGCGCGAATCAAGGCGCTCGGTCTCGATTTCGGAACCGACTACGCGGCCGTCTATGACTCGACGATGGCCCGATTCTGGTTCCTCAGTGAGCGGGCACGCGACCGCATTCTCGGAGCGTTACAGAAGGAGCCACGAGGGCGAATCCTGTCCGACGAGGAGCTTGGCGAGTTTGGCTGCGACTTTGAGGACCGCCGATACGGGGAACTCTTCTTCCTCATGAAACCTGGCGTTCTGATCAATCCAAGCTTCATGGGAATCACCCCGCTCTCCGGCATGCACGGTTTCGACCCTCTCGACATCGACTCCGTAGCCTCATATCTCACGAATGCTCCTTCGGCGGTCGCTCCAAAGCGCCTCGACGACCTCTACGCAATCATGGCCTCAGAAGTCGGCCTGACGGTGGTTGACCCGACCGCAATCAACCCAACCGCGACCCATGCGACCGGGGACAGGCGCTGAGCAACTTCTCCATTCCGCTTGACGCACGCTGTCGCGTGCAGTCACAGCAAAGTGAAGCGAACCTGACAGGAGAACCGAGAAATCAGCCGAAGTTGAACGGGCAGCCGTCGTCCCCATGCTCACGGTGAATATCACCATCACACGTGGCTTGATT
>JAJXVI010000130.1 GCA_021782195.1 bacterium
GCTTCAACTGCGTCCGATTGTTCGTGGCTGGGTTCAGTACTTCCGCCTGAGTGACGTAAAGGCAACTTTCGAGCACATCGACGAGTGGCTTCGCCACCGCTGCCGGGCGCTTATCTTTGCTGCAGGCTGACAGACACAAGAGAGTCGCGCAAGAACAAGAATGAGACGCGTGCCAACTGCCGAAAACAGGCTGAGGATTTCGGATGGGTAAACGCATAGACCCAAAGTGTGCCCGGCGCGCTCGGCGACCGGGGTGCCCGGCGCTCCGTGACCGTGCCCACCTTCGCGGGAAGGGTTCACGGGGGGGCGCAGGCCAGAGATCATGGAAGGTTGTCGTTATGGTCGGACACTCCCACGCGTGCGACCAGTGTGATGACGGTGGCATAGCTTAAGATCGTGCGAAAACTGTCTTGACAATGGGGTCCACCTTACTGGCCATAGACAGTTGGGAGCACGGGTTCTCCCGACTGATCCGGGTTCCAGCGCCATGTCAGTCACACAAAAGGACTTTCTTGAGTCAGGAGGATGTGTCGTAGCATTCCGGACAGATCAAGTCGCACGCATTCCTTCACCACTCCCGCTTCCTCCTGGCCATCTGTTCCGGGAAAGGAGCGTTTACACATTTTGACTCTGGAACCCACGCAGCCTCGGCTTTTCCCCGTTCTCAGCCCGGCGCCTTTCCGCGTGACGCCGTCGGAAGCCTGGGGGACCGCGACCTGCAAGGCGTTTACGTACGTCGAGGGGGAGGTGTCCCCACCTCTTCCCGACGGACACGCTCTCCCGCCTCGACCCCCGCCGGGGCAGGCTTATATAGAGATTCGTCAGCCTGGCTTCAACGCAGGGGAGACCTGGGTGCAGTGCTACTGCCGAAAACGCGCTGAGCGTGCCACTCGCCAAATCCCGCCACAGGATCCCCGAAACACACGTTGGGACCGCATCCACCTGCTCTCACCGCACCGCAGAGGAAGTGGCGCTGTCCCAGGAGCAACAATCCAGGGTGGCACACGAAGGGACCAGGTTACTCGTTACCGCAGGGGTGGGAAAACAAACCGCAGGAAACGGAATGACGATGCATCTTGTACGGGGGCTGGCGACGGCTTGGGAAGGGGGGCTGCAGAACCGCCGCGACGTACAAGATGCACCTTATAACTTGTTTGCGCCCTTTGCGAAAGACAGCCGGTCGGGCGCCTCACGGGAACGTACGAGCCTGTCGGCTCGATGAACTTATGATACCCCTACGCCCACTCCCCTCAACTCAGTCCACAACCCTATATGTATCTGAGCCTATACCCGATACAACCTATCATCCCACCGCATAGGCGATTCCGAAGATAGTCGCGCAGGACTGTTTGAGCGCTCATATCTCTACGCCGAAAAGCGCCACGCCGAAGCACGAGAAGGGTGCAAGCGCGACAAGACGGGAGAGCGCTGCGAGGCTGGCGACGCGGCACACCGCCCGACGCTCAGAACGAGACAGGCGTGGGCAACTCAGGGAAAACGCGCGTCGTGAAAGAAAAAGTACTCGTCGTTACCCAGCAACCCCATTGTCCCGGTCTGCGGAAGCGTAATCGGTGCCACGCTGTCGATGCCCGTCTCATCGCACGACGCATCGGGGGCCAGCGACTGGGCCTCGTCCTCAAAATTCGACACACCCTCAGCCTGCACGTCATCAGGAAGCGTCAATGCCGGCACACGATCCGGTTCCACGGTAAGTGCCGCGCGCGGGTTGGTAACTACTGTCTCCGACGGCCCATCAGCCTCAAGAAGGGAGGTTGACTGCTCCTCCCGCGGCGGCCTTTCCTGGCCGCCGTCTCCCGAGGACGAACCTCTGTCGCCTCTACGGCGATGGCCCCCGTGTCGAAGGTATCCCTCGTCAGCAACTTCCTCGTGAGCACCTTCCGAAAACTCGCGTCGACTGCCGCGGCGGTGGTTGCCCTGACGGAAATACCCCTCTTCACCGGTATGCTCACGGCCTTCCCCGTCGCCAAAACTCAACTCCTGCTGAAGTGAACGCTGCCCGGTTGCGTGATGAACGTGCCCATCGCGCTGTTGACTGCTGACTTCCTGCGAACTTTCCAACTGATCGAGTTCGTCGTTGCGTTCGACCGCCATTGCATTGGGAATCCCGACCTGGTCTGCGGACAGGCCCCCACTCCCAAACGCAGCAGCGATGACTTCCATGCCAATGCGAGGGGTAAACGCAGAGACATCACCTGCTGTGCCCCGTGCGTGTCCGGTTGGAGCGAGGTTCGCAGTGGCGGCAGGAGCGGGAGTCGAGTGCGAAGGGTCTGCCGAGCCCTGCTGCACACTCCCCGATTCCGCCTCCTCCCGCGATCCGGTTGCCCCAGGCACGAAAGCCGGTGACTCAGAAAGGTCAGCCGACTCCGCAGCAGACAACTCGAGACGCTGCGCCCGTGTCGCCACGTCTCGACGACTTACCCCGCGAGGCGAGAGAGATCCATGACCGCGACCTGCTGCGGGGGCTGCAGCGTCCTCGCCGCCACGGCGTGCTCCCATCGCGCCCGCGTCAGCGTCATCAAGAGCGTGCTGGGGCGAGTTCTGCCCCGACTGCGCGTCCTCACTGGTGGCGGATGCGCCAGCATTGCCACAGTCTTCGGAGCCCATCTCGACAAACGCAAGCTCAAGAACGTCTGCCGTTTCATGACGGTGCACCACGTTTCGCTCTCGACGCTGGAACTCGCGCATCTCTCCGGATGCGACAAAGTGCAGCACCGTTTCATGCACCGGAGCGGCTGACGATGTTCCGCGGCCTGCTGGAGGTATCGGGGAAATCACGCGCCAGACACCTGGTCCCGCAAGATGAGAGCGGTTGCGGAAGTCGATAGACGGGGCAACCGAACCCCTCTCGAGCAGGGCACGGAGGTTTCAATCCGCATCGCGGCCATCACGGCTTGACTTCCAGCACCCGGCATTCTCCTTGCTGCCTTCCAGTGTGTGTGAGAGGTCAACCAGCCTTGCAACCCAGGCTGGCAGTTCCTGCGCCAGCGGCGTCTCGCGCCAGCTCTTCCTCCGACAGTGGGAGTGTCTCCTTCAGTATAGCGTAAATCGTTGTCAGTTTGGAAGAAGTAGAGAATGTTTACAATCCGGCCATCTTCCCGTTGCGTCCGCCCTGGTATTCGACACGAACAAGCAGGAAGAGCTTCGTACGCGATGGTCGAGAGCGCGCCGACAGCAGGAAATAGAATCTTCGCATCCCCCCGGGTGTAGCCGCCGAACGCTCCTGGTACGAAAGAAACCATAAAGAATTTTAACAAGCCGTCCATACCTTTCGAGAATCGGGCGTGTATCATGTCAGCAAAGAGTTCTGCCGTCCTCGCCCAGGCCCCGATCAGACACGCGCTGAACGCCACCGTTCGGCCGGGACAGGCCACACCCCCGCTCAGGAGAACAACCTTGTCAATTCCTTCTCGCGTCGACACGCCCCCGGCACCGCCTCGTCCCACCGCCCGCTGGACGATCCTGTTGTACTCCGCCGCCGACAACAATCTGCAGCACGACATGATCGAGAATATCACTGACATGGAAAAAGTCGGCTCCGACAGCTACACCAACCTTGTTGCACAGGTGGACACCGGCGATCACTGCAACCGCTACCTGGTCCAGAAGGCTGCGACCCCTCAAACGGACGAGATACAATCCCCGTCCCTGCAGGATCTCGGGCCCGTGAACATGGCCGACCCGAAGACCCTTTCCGACTTCATCAAGTGGGGCGTTCAGAAGTTCCCCGCGCAGAACTACATGGTGATTGTGTCCGACCACGGTAACGGCTGGCAGGGTTCCGTGGAAGACGACAGTGCAGGCGGAGCCTTCATGGCATTGCCTCAACACCGAAAGGCCTTCGAGGACGGCGGGCAGCACCTCGCAATTCTCGGCTACGACGCATGCCTGATGGCAGCGTCAGAGGTCACGCGAGAGTTTCGCGGACTGGCCGACTACCTCGTGGTCTCACAGGAAACCGAGGGATCGGCGGGCTGGCCCTACAGCCACATCCTGAGTCCGGACATGCTCAAGAACCTCAAGGAGATGAACTTCTCCAAGATTGACGTTGGCCCGAAAGAACTCGCACAACTCTGCGTAAAAGACAGCGCGCAGACGCAGAGCGTGCTCCCCACCATGACGTCCGTCGATATGTCGCGGGAACCGGCCCTGACCGGGGCCATTGATGGCCTCGGCAAGGCCATCCTGGCCACATCGACGCCGCAAAGCGTCTTGAGCGATATCGTCAACAACACGCAGTCATTCACCGACTACAAGGACGCATTCGATTTCGCACAGCGAATCTCAACCAGTTCCCAGATCACGGACGCAGGCCTCAAAACCGCAGCAAAGGGCGTCATGAACGCCATCAAGCCGCTCAATGATCCCACCGGTGGCGTAGTCATGACAGAGGAACACAGTCCCTCATATCCTGGCGCCCACGGGCTTACCCTGGAAATCAGTACCAACGGCGTCCGCCCTGGATACACAGACCTGCAGTTTGCGCACGACACATCGTGGCCTGCGGCGCTGACAAAACTTTCCGGGCAGTCCTCGCAACAGATGTCCTCTTCCGCAGCGGATCCGTCCCCAGCAACCCCGTTACTCGAGGGCTGCTATTCTCGATAGACAGGTCCTACGTGAGACGCAGTTCCGCGCCTTTCTCTCTACGCAGCTCACAACTGAGACCTTTCACCCGTAAAACGACCATTCGCGCCCGGCCACCGTCGCGCGGCACCTGCCTGACGGTTTCGCAGGTGCCCGCCAGACCCCGTACCCATCCCAGCGGCGTTTCACGTGAAACACATCGCTGGCGTCTCACCCTACCTGAGAAAACCGCAAACCCGTGTTGTTCGAGAGTGCAACCGACGAGAACACCAGGAGACTCTCGATCGCGTCCGCGTATATCTCGACGAGGGGCAGCTCAATCAAACGCAACTCGGATGAGGAGAACAGCGGCGAGTCGTCCCACGCCGGCACCTCGTTCTCGACCGGCAGGAACGGCATCATCCGCCCGCCGATCGTCTCCCCGTACACGTTCGCGCCGTCCTTCCAGAGACGACAAAACCGCTCGGGCATGACCTCCCCGAGGCTTTCACATACGACCAGGCCATCGCGCGCGACACCGACGGTGTAACCCCGATTGCTGTAGACGGGGGTCATCTGCTCCCCGCCCTCGAACTCGTAGAACAACGCCGGACGAAAGCCGTTGGGGTCGGGCAGCGGCTCCCCACCCTTGAAGATCTGCCCTACCGGCCACTTTACGTCCCCGAGAGAGCCGCTCAAGCGCTCGACCTCCTCGTGCAGACGCTGTGTATCATCCCGGCTGAGGGCGTCATCCGCGTACGAGAACCCCATCAGGTGGTTATGCGGTTCCAACTGATTCACGATCCCGAGAAACGTGGTCAAACCGTCTATACGTATCTGACACCCCTCTGCGTCCCCGAGGATGTTCATGCCACAGGACTCGCAGACGTTCTTGATTGTTTCGTCCCCCTGCATCAGCATGCGGTGACGCATCCGCTCCCACTCAAACCTCGGACGCCCGTTCAGATAATAATCAGCGATGCGCTCCTGATAGACGCGGCACGGCCGATAGGCCACGTGAAAGATATCGATCTCGACCAGATGCAGGCTACGACTCATCCCACCTCAATCCCACCCCGATCTCACGACGACCTGGCGCCGATCAGCATCAGAGCTTGCCCAACGCCAACAGGCGTTGCATGTATCTCTTCATCTTCGGGTCACGCTTCGCCAGATCTTCGAACCACTTCCGTACAAACGCAGTCTGACCAAGCGCATTTGCACATCGCAACATCGCCTCGACGTGCTCATCGTCAAACGTGTCATACGTTCGCCCCGCCTGCACACAATGCATGTAGTGCACCAGGGCATACTTGAGCTCCCCGAGGTTCTCCAGGGAGGATGCAAGAAGGTAGTACGCCGTGCTGAGGTCGTTGTAGCGGGTAACAACCTCGTAGCCAGCGCGCACGGCGTCTTTCCACTGCCGGGCCTGGTAGGCCTTCTGCAGACGGCCGAGGAGACGATTTGCCGTCGCCTCCTCGGCCGTGAAGCTGACCTGCCGCGAACTGCCGACCTTCTTCTCCAGGTTCTTGATCTGCCAGTGAAAAAAGAAGTTCAGCCTTTCGTCCTCCGTCAGATGCTCGCCGTCGCCACCTGGCGACGGCGAAAGGCTGCAAATGGGGCAAGCCCCGCATAGTGAGCGCTCTCGCCCAGCTCATCCTCGATACGCAGCAACTGGTTGTATTTCGCAATGCGCTCACTGCGTGACAGGCTGCCGGTCTTGATCTGCCCGGCATTGACGGCGACCGCGAGATCAGCAATCGCCACATCCTCGGTCTCACCGGACCGGTGGGAAATCACCGTGTTGTAACCTGCGCAGCGCGCGCGCTCGATGGTCTGCATGGTCTCGGTCACGCTTCCGATCTGGTTGAGCTTGATCAGAATCGCGTTTGCAACCTTCTCCTGGATTCCTCGAGCGAGCCGCTTCTCGTTCGTCACAAAGACATCATCGCCGACAATCTGGGCTCTTGCGCCAAGAGCCTCGGTATGGGCCACCCAGCCGGCCCAGTCGTCCTCCGCGAGCCCATCTTCAAGAGAGACGATCGGATACGCGTCGAACCACTCGGCATACATCGCTGTCATCTGCTCCGACGTGAGGCGACGACCACTGCTCTTATGCAGCACGTAGGCTCCATCACGGTAGAGTTCACTGGCAGCGGCGTCAAGCGCGATGAACACGTCCTTGCCTGGTTCATACCCTGCGCCCGCTATCGCCTCAACAAGCAGATCGAGTGCCTCGCGATTCTCCTTGAGGTTTGGCGCGAAGCCACCCTCGTCACCCACGGCCGTATTCAGGCCACGCTTCTTCAACTTTCCCTTGAGCGTATGGAAGATCTCGGCACCCATGCGCAATGCCTCGGCGAAAGACG
>JAJXVI010000131.1 GCA_021782195.1 bacterium
CAGGGCCCGGGCATGTCGCTTCGGGATTTACGGCGTGGCAGTTGTGCGGGAGGAGGACTGGGATGTGGGGCGGGTCGAATACGAATCAGACGAGGTGGAGAGAGGGTCTGAGGCCACCCGCCGCGTTTCCTGGAGTATGAGAAGCCTTTTCGGTGCGTGCGCACGCGTCGCTCGGGCGCGGTTTCCAGGACGCACGTGTTCCCGTCCTTGTCTGCGCTCTTCCGCAGGACGGGTCGTTCCGAGAAGGAATAGCATGTAACGCCTCTGCTCCAGATGAGCCGTGTGCGCTCGGGTCACCGGTTGCCGCAGAGACTGCCGGGCAGTCTCCAGTCTGAAAGGTGGTAGGGAAAGGTTGTCTGAGGATCTGCACGCCCTGATGCAAGAGGCGGAGGACTACTTCGCCTCCCGTGATTATGATCTGGCGCTGGAGAGATTTCAGAAGGTCACGCAGATCGATCCCTTCAACGAGGAGGCGTGCGAGAAGTTGGCGCGGATCTTCGCGATTCGCGGGCTCATCTCGAACGTCATCGCGCAGTACTTCCAGTTGATGCAGATCCTGGAGGACAAGGGTGACCTCGACCTGGCTCTTGAGATCGCCGCCTGGATCACGCAGTTACAGCCCGAGAACGATCGTGCGCGTCTGTCCCAGATCGGGATTCTCAAGAAGAAGGGGCAGACTGACGAGGTGATTCGTCAGTCGCTGCATCTGGCCCGGTTGTACATTGAGCTGGGTCTCGGTGACAAGAGCATCGACCTGCTCAAGGAGGCCCAGTCTGTTGCCCCGTACAATCTTGATATCGGGTACGAGCTGGCCGAGATCTACGTAAGTCACGGTCACATCACCGAGGGAGCCCGCCAGTTCAGGGAGATCGCCAATTCGTTCTTGCAGAAGGAGCAGTACGAGAAGGCTGCCGACTCGTTTCGGCGCATGAAGGTGATCGTGCCGGATGATCCGGGGCTACTGTTCACGCTTGGCAACATCTACGTGACGCTGGGTCGTCTCAATGAGGCTGAAACCGAGTTTCGGCAGATTCTGCGTCACGATCTCAATCATCTTGACGCGCTGATGGCGCTCGGGAATGTCTGCCAGCAGAAAGGCCAGTTCCGCGACGCGATTCTCGCGTTCAACAAGATTCTATCGACAAACCCTCACGAGACCATCGCGAAGGAGAAGCTCGGGGAGCTGTATCACGCGCAGGGGAGTGCCGTTGATGCCATCAAGCAATACCTGGCGGCTGCGCAGGCCTACAGCCAGGTCGAGGAGGAGCAGAAGTCGATCCGGCTGTACAAACGCGTACTGGCGCTCGATCCTACGAATCCGACGGCATCTCGCGAACTGACCAATCTTGGCGTTGCCATCGAGGCTGACGAGGGTGAGCAGATCGCGTCCGCCTATGCCCCCCACATCGCTCCGGTCTCTGGCCCACCGTCGCACGCTGCGCAGGCACACCGCGATACGGGCGCGTCGCGTCATGATGAGCCTGAGCGCCCTGGTCGCACGGGGCGGCGAAAGAGTGAGGAGCCCGAGGCCAGTGAGCCTGCGAGCCCGGCTGCGTCACGCCCGCGAGCCGGCAAGACGCGCACGACTGAGCCCCGAGGGGCCGCCGGGCTTGTTCCACGAGGAGGCAGTGGGGGAGGAAAGGCGATGCTTCCCCGTCCTGGCCTGATGAGCAGCGCACGCGGTCGCGGTTCTCTCATCGCGAAGGGTGAGAGTGCGGGCTCCTCGTTGAAGCCAAGGCTGGGTGATGCCGAGGGCGGTGGCAGAACCCGCCTTTCGGATGCTGGCAAACCGCAGCTGCGAAGGGGCCAGGTTCTTGAGGTGGAAGAGGCCCCCGACGTCGATGTTTTGCCGCCCGAGGCGGAGACGATTGAGGCTCCTACCTTCGACCCTCACTTTGTCGAGGTGCCTGTCCTCGATCACGCAGCGGAGCAAGGATACGATGCG
Organism: bacterium; assembly: GCA_021782195.1. Lineage (GTDB taxonomy): Bacteria > Vulcanimicrobiota > Xenobia > RGZZ01 > RGZZ01 > JAJXVI01. The sequence goes on from JAJXVI010000131.1 coordinate 1,946, forward strand.
GAGGACACAGACGCTTCGCAGTCGCCCGAGATTGTGGCGGAGCCCCCGTCTCCAGTGTACTCTGGGGCTCCCGAGCACGCGTATGAACCGGCGCCCGACGACGGGCATGAGATGCATGCCGACGCGTCACTAACGGAATCTGACGTAACGAATCCGCCAGCGCGGCCGGAGATTGTACGCGAGGTGTACGACGCCCCGCCTGTGCCCGATGAGGTCTCTGAATCCCCTGCGGTTACCGAGGAATCGACGCGCTCACGTACGGGGGGCGGACTCGTTTCGCGCGGTACCGGATCGGGGCGCTCGCTCCTCAGTGGTGGTGCGAAGCCCCGTCACAGCGGTCTGCGCGGCGCGAGGAGCCGTGAGGAGGCCGTGCCGGAGCCAGTGGAGGCTCCTGTGGAGGACCCCGTCGCCGAGTTTCCTGCGGAGTCGTTCATCGAGGGCTCTCCGTATGCGGAAGAGGCAGTGCCGACGACTGAGGTCTCCTGTGTACCCGAATTCCACCAGGCCGCTTCTGTTCACGCGGCGGGCGCGGAGGCTCCACTGCGTGGATCCGATACCGCTGCCGAGGCCGACGCTGCGTTTGTCGAGAGTGTGGCCGCAGGTGATGCGGTTTTCGAGCCGGAGGCATTGTTGCCCACGGTTGGCGGGTCGGTCGAGCTGGTGGCGGAGCTTTTTGATGGTGTGCGCGCGCTTGAAGATCTGAGCCGTTCCATGCCGGTCACGCGCTTTGCGGAAGACGCCTCGAGCGATGCATTCGAGACCGCGAAGCTTGAGGAGTACGTCGGAAGCGGGGATATGTCCCGCGCGATTCTTGCTTTCAGGGCCCTCCTCGGGACCGGCGGCGCCGACTTTACCATGCAGGCGCGTCTTGCGGACGCTTTGTTCGTGTGCGGCATGGTTGAGGAGGCAGCGGGGGAGTATCTGCAGCTGGCCCATCAGGAACCGGAGAATCTTGCGGTCCTTCGTCGACTCGTGGATACCTATCTGTGGGGAGACACGCCGGACCGTGCTATCGACCTGCTGATTTCCCTCTCGTACATCCACCGCGCACAGGGTGATACTGCCGCTGCCTTCCAGGCTCTTCAGGATGCACTCGCCGTGCAGGTTGACCATACCCGCGCGCGTATTGAGATGGCCACGTTGTGTCGGCAGATGGAATTGCACGACCTCGCGTCGTGGAATCTGCGCAGTCTGGCTCAACTGGCCGATGAGAGCGGCAATGGCGAGGGTGTCGTGGAGGCCTGGAAACTGTTGTTCGAGGCGAGCGGGTCTGCGGAGGATCATGAGCAATTTGCCGTTGCGCTCGAGAAGTACGGACGACACGACGAGGCGGTGGAGGAGTACAAGCGCCTGGCGGCGGACGCACGGGCGGCGAGCGACGTGGACCGTGCGCGCGCATTGTACGAGCGTGCTGCCGAGCTCCGCCCGTCCGACCTCGCGGTGCAGGAGGCCCTCGTAGACATCTATCAGTCGAGTGGTGATGACGCGCACGCCGTCGACAAGATGCGGCTTCTGGGAAACGCCGCGCGTCACGGTGGCGACCTGGATACGGCCTTGAAGCTCTATGAAGACATTGTTCGACGCGAGCCAGGCGCGACCGAGGACCGTCGGGTTCTGGTCGAGCTGTACCTCGAGAAAGGGCTGAGCAACAACGCACGAAATGAGGCGCAGGGGTTGCTCGAGTCCTGGTACCGTGACAACCGGTTCGACCACGCGATTCCACTCTTGCAGCGCTTCATCACGACGTTTCCCACTGACACGCTCGGGCGCGAGCAGCTCATTCACTTCTATGAAAAGGCAGGCGATAGCGAACGTGCGCTCGAGGAGCGCTTGAGCCTCGCGCGCAGTCATGTGGCGCGGGGTGCGAGCGACGACGCGCTCAAGGTCTACCAGAAGGCGCTGAGTCTGGATGACCGCAACGCACAAGTGCATTACGAGATGGGTGTTCTCTACGCCGATCAACTCGGGGATCCAGCCTCGGCCGAGCAGCGATTTGCGAGGGTCGCACAGCTTGAGCCCAAGCACGTTGAAGCGATGCGCCGTCTCGTGCGTCTGGGCCTCGCGTTGAATCGTCCGACGGAGGCAGTGCAGCGCCTTTCCGAGCTGATCCGGCTGGTGCCTGAGAACGTCTCGATTCGCGAGGAGCTCGTTGCCGAATACCGCAGGCGCGTCGTAGACCATCCGGATGACGTCAACGCACGCTTTACGCTGGGTCTTCTCTACAGCGAGAGCGAGAAGGTAGACGACGCGATCGAGCTCTTCCAGGAGACTCGCAAGTCGCACGAACTGTTTCTGCAGTCTTGCAACATGCTCGGGCTATGCTTCCTGAAGCGGCACGTTCCTGGCTCGGAGGAGGCCGCGATCAAATGGTTCCGACGGGGGCTCGAGACCAAGGGTTTCCCCGACGAGGACTATCTGTCGTTGCGCTACAATCTGGCGGAGACTCTCCAGAGGCGATCGGAGCACGAGGAAGCACTCGCGCTCTACAAGGAGATCTTCCTGGTGGATATTCACTATCGTGACGTGTCGGAGCGAACCCGGCAGATTGAGGATGAGCTTCGAAACGGGGCCCGGCGAGCCTCCGGAGTGGCGCGCCAGGCTTGACCCAGGCCGGAATTTCGTCCCCGACGGTCCATTGGGACCGTTGCCGGACGTATCAGTGCTCCACGGGAGAATTGGTTTAGATGGCAGATGTGCGGGACCCTCAAATCGAGCAGGCGTGGAACCGGGCCAGGTCGCTGGCGAGCCAGGGTAAGCTGGACGAGGCCCAGACCCTTTACGAGCAACTCCTTACCCAGGATCAGTGGAATCTCGATTTTCATCGAGAAGCTGCGACCATTGCTGACAGGCGGGGCGACATTCCCAAGGCCATCAATCTGCATATCCTGTGGGCCGGGGCCTGTGACCACCACGGACTCTACGACGAGGCACTGAAGCTCTACAATCAGGTTCTGTCGCTGGAGAGTCCGGACAAGAAGGCGCAGGTCAAGGGCGCTGGCGGGTCCCCGGAGAAGATTCGAGAGATGGTGTCGCAGTACCGTCCTCGCCTCTCGTTGCAGATGGGTCGCATCTATCTGCAGAAGAAGATGGCGGACGAGGCGATCCATCACCTGAAGGGTGCACTTGACGCTTCGGGAGCACAAGAGGCCCACGTCGTGCACGCCCTGCTCGGCATCGCCTACATGCAGAAAAACATGGACAAGGAGGCCATCGGAGAGTTCCAGGAAGTGGTGCGACTGGCGCCCAACGACGCAGCCTTCGCCTACGAGAAACTCGGTGAGATCTTCCTGCGCGCCGGGAAACCTACGGCCAGCACCATTGTCTGGTTCCGCAATGCAGGCGACCTCTATCTGCGTACCGAGCAGTTTCAAGACGCCGTACGTGCCTACGAGATGATCCTTTCCTTCGAGCCCCGTAACAAGGATGTTCTGCAGAAGCTCGCCGACATCTACACCCAGCAGGGCATGCGCGAACAGGCGCTGGCCACCTACAAGAATCTGGCGCAGATCTTCACCGAGGAGGGTCTTCTCGACCGTGTCATCATCCTTTACGAGAAGCTGACGGAACTGAATCCGGACGACGACGAGTCGCTGGGCCGCCTGCTCGAGATCTACCGAGGAATTCTCCTTCGCGACCCGTCGAATCTGTCTGTACGCAACAAGCTCATCAAACTGCTTTCGCTTCGGGGCGACGACGAGTCGGTTGTTCCCGAGTACCTTGCCCAGGCACAGGCCTTTGTGGAAAAGGGGTTGTTCGACGACGCGAACCATACCATCCTGAAGGTACTCGAGATCGACGCGCGCAACCCGAGAGCGCTTGAGACCCTTGGCGACATCCACCTGCGTCGTGACCAGAAGGACGATGCGCTTAAAGCGTACCTTGAGGTCTTGAAGATCTACACCGACGCGGGAGACGAAGAGCAGCGACTGGCCTTCAATCAAAAACTGATGACCCTGTTTCCCCAGGAGAGCGGTGTACAGTACGAGCTTGCGCGCTCCCTCAAGGACCAGGGCGCATTCGAGGACGCTCTGCGGGAGATCGACAAGGTCCTCCAGCAGGAGCCCAACCACCTGCAGGCGCTCTCAGACGCGTGTGAGATTCTGTTCCAGATCGGGCACGGTCCGGAAGCCGCCTCGGTGTCACGGAGAATTCTGGAACTCGATCCGAGCCGAAACGACGTTCGGGTCCGCCTGTTCGAGTACGAGATGGCCTGTGGAAACGCGAGTGCGGCAAACGACCTTGTTGACCAGATCGTGGCCGTGTATCGTGACCGCGGCATGTGGCGCGATGCGGAGATGCTCTATCGCCGCCTGCTCAACTACAGCCCGGACAATGCCGATCTCCGCCTGAAGATCTGTGAACTGAGAAGCTGCCTGGGTGATACGGAGCACGTCGTTCGGGAATATCTTTTCCTGGCCACGATGTATGTGCACCGCAACCTTCTGGATCGCGCCGCCGAGATGTATTCCGCGATTCTTTCTGCTCGCCCCGCGCTGCTCAGTGCCCATTACCGTCTGGGCAGGGTGCTGGCGGCCCAGGGCTTGACCGATCGTGCGCTCGGCCACTACGCGCATCTGGCGCAGGAGTACATGCGCAGGAATCTCACCTCGCAGGCCCTGGAGATTCTTCACGAGAGCATCGAGCTCGTGCCCTCCAACGTAGAGCTCCGTCAACGTCTGGTCGAGTTGCTCGTGCGTAAGCTGCGCATCGAGGAGGCCACCGAACAGTACAAGATGCTCATTCGGCAGTGCCTGGAGGCCAATCGGGTGGAGGAGGCAGGGTTGCGGGTGCGCGAGGTCGTCTCGCTGCAGCCGTTGCATCTTGACCTGCGTCTTGAACTGGCCTTGATGTATCTTGACTACAACCATCTTGAGCCAGGCCAGCTTCTGCTTGAGGAACTGGTTTCTGCGTACACGCAACGGGGTCAGATTTCACGCGTCATCGACATTCATGATCGCATGGCCCGAGCCTATCAGCAGCAGGGTCGCACTGACATGTACTGGGAGGC
>JAJXVI010000132.1 GCA_021782195.1 bacterium
GTTCATCGCACGGCGGATTGTCGAGGAAGCCCATCACGGGCAGGTCTCGGTACACAACGTCTACGACAGGGGGCGGCGCGTCGGCCTGTGCGTCCGACTCGAGCTGCCGGCGAGTGGTCATGACGCGCATTGACGTCTGGTTACGAGACCCGAGATGCACGACTCAGGACCGTTCGCGTTCATGAAATCCGGACGGTCAGCAACACAGTCAGGGCACCAACCGTTCACAGGTCGGCAACAATCCACGGCCCCTGTTGTGGTAGAGTGGATTGAGAATTCGTCTTTCTGGAGGTTGCCGTCATGATCGAGCGCACGAACCTGAACCCTAAAGCCGTACCAGGAACGCCGTCGACGCGTCCTCTCGAAAGCAACGCTGCGCCGCAACCCACCTCCCCTGCTCCGCCGGCGTCGGGCACAAATCAGGGTGTGACCGATGCCTCCGACGTATTTACCGCGAGCAAGAACCTGAAAGACATCGGCTCCCGTGAACTTGCGCGAGGCCTCGCTCTCCAGAAACAGTCCCAGATCGACGCCAGTGCGAGCACAGTTCAGCGTAATGGGGCAACCGAAACCCTCAAGAAAGGGCAGGATCTACTGGCCCAGGGCCAGACCACGCTGAAGCGAGGCAGCGACCTGCAGGCAACCGGACAGGAGACCCTGACCGAGGGTCTGGCGACCGAGGCTCAGGGCAGTGCACAGGAGCAACAGGGAATGGATGACTTGGAAAAGGCGCTACAGCAAAGCCAGGTTGCCGGTCAGAAAATGAAGGGCTCATCCGATACGCTCGCGTCGTTGCTCGGCGTTGAGCAACAGGGGCTCGCACTGGCATCTGGAGCAGTGGATGCATTTGGGAAAAGTCTCCAGAACGCGCAGCAGGCCGACACCAGTGCGGCGACCGCGTCGACGCAGATGAACAGTGGCGTGACCACCCAGGCTCAGGGGCAGAAACAGGAACAGTCCGGGCTGGCGCAGTTTGAGGCTGGTGTCGCAAAGATCGACGAGGGCCGGACAGTTCTCGGGCAGAGCCAGTTGCACCGCCTGGATGCGGAGCAGGCCTCAGCCCAGGCCCAGGATGCCAGCAATCAGTCTCGCCTCCTGGCGTCGACTGCAACTGACAAGACCGCGCGCTCGGCACAGGCACTCTCCCAGGCCGGTGCATTGAGCAAGCAGGCAGATGTGCAGGAGATGCAGGCCGCGACCGAGCACGCCACGTCCATCGCCGACACTGCCCAGGCAAACCAGAGCAGAATGCTGGCAGACCTTCTTGCAAAGAAAGCGGCGATTGACCGCGTTGCAGCAAATGCGCTGGGAATGCTGCCGGACTACGCAGGTGATGCCGTGACGAGCGCAGCCGAAGGTGACGCAGCAGCCAGTGTGGCAACCCTGCGATCATGCCAGTCGAATCGGGAAGCACAGGCGGCTGCAACCGCGGAAGCCTCAGCACAGGACCTTGCAGGCCAGTCTGGCAAGAATCGGGCCGATGCCTCAAAACTCACTGCCCAGGGTACGGCGTTGCAGGCCGAGGCACGTTCCGATTCCACTCAAGCTGCGCTGCTGAGCAAGAAGGCAGACGATCTGACCGCGCAGGCCACTTCGAATGAGACGCTTTCCAGCCAGGAAGACGCGCAAGGCACAGCATTGTTGACTGCTGGAACCAAGCAGCGCACTGACGGCCTCCACGCCATCGACGCAGGGCGAACCGAGCAGGATCAGGGGCTCATAGCACAGCGCACGGGTCTTGACGGGATGAAGTCCAGTCTGTCCGACGCCCAGCAGACCCTGGCTGCCCGCGGCGAGTCTGCAAAAACCATTGGACTCGGCGCCGACATCGTGTCGGTCAGCACGGATGCAGAGGCCACTGCCCTCAATGACGCACAGTCAGCGGTTTCAAGTGAGCGGGCATCGCTGCAAGACAAACAGAAGGCACTCGGCAACGTCACCACCGGCCAGTCACTGGAAAGTTCCGGACGGACAAGACAGTCTGACGGACTCGACCAGATAAAGACGGGGTCACAACTCCAGCACGAAGGAGAAGCTCTGGGCGTAGAAGGTCGTCGTACGGTCGATGCTGGAAACGCCGCGCTTCAGGCCGCCGACCAGTTGGGGAAGAAAGCGGAGAACGAGGGGGCAGCCGGAAAGGTGGTCGCCGATAGAGGGCAGTCCTACATCGACCTGGCCAATTCCATTCCATACCATCTCGCGAAATAAACTCACTGCCTCGCAAAATACACTTACAGTCCTCCCGAAACTGCTGACCGCCCGGCGTAGCCCGTTCCCATGGCGGGGAAATTACAGAACGGTGCAGCCTCGTGTCCCTGGCGCGCCGTCGTATCGTCTGCAGAATTGGCCCGCTGGTCGGGCGGTAGACTGGGGCGGTCCCCGCTCACGGCGCAGCGCGGTAGCGTTTCCTCACACGGCGCAGCGCGGTCGCGTCCCCTCACACGGCGCGGCGCGGTCGCGTCCCCTCGCGCGGCGCGGCACGGTCGCGTCCCATCACACGGCGCAGCCCGTGATCTGTTTTCCGAACGGGCACGATGAACGCCGACGTCAGAGCGCCATTCTCGCGACACATCCCGGTTGGGCCCGGACAGGAACGAATGCTCAGCGGGTCCGGGAGCGGCCGCGCCAGTGGCAGAGGTTGGCGGAGCGCCACGACTTTCACGCCGGGCTCGGGTCGGCCGGTCCGGTGTTCGTGTGCAAACGAGGTCAGGCGGTGGGAAGCTGCGATAGCTTTACGTAGTCTTGTCCACGCTGAATGTACGCAGCACCGGCTGCCTGCTTCTGCTGACCCTGGCTTAGCAGGAACTCGCCCTGGCGCTCTAGTTCCCGACCCGCCGAAATGTCGGCCGTACCTTCCACGACATCGGTTGCACCGCTCCGCGAAGACGCAAGCCCTTGCTCAACCAGGGCCTGACCAATCTGCACGTCGTGCCGACCGGCCTCCATCTGGGAGGTCACCGACTGAAAATCATTGAGCGAAGACTGCATCGTCGTTGTGCCCTGTCGTGCCGCAGTCAGTCCATTGTTGGCAAGCCTCTGTGCCTGCGCGCTGTGTTCGGACGCGGCACACGCAGCATCAACGTCCTGGTGTAGAGCAGCAACCGCCTGGGACTGCGGGACAGACAACCGCTGTTCCTGTGCAAGCCCGACCTCTGCGCCCAACATGCCGCGGTGAACGAGTCCCTCTCCTGCCTGCTCGACAGAACACCCACCTTCCCACCGCGAAAGACCGCCATCCTGCAGATCGACCCCTTCCGAGGCGCGTGCAAGTCCGGTCCGCATCAACAACAATCCGAGGTCGGTGCGACCATCACCAAGCGCCTTCCACTGGGCTCCGACTGCCTGCTTTTCCTCTGCTGATGCGCGCAATACCTTCGCCTGCGCACGGTCAGCAGACGCCTCCTCGCACAGGGCCTCACCTTCGGTCTGCTCACGGGCCGACTGCCGACGCAACCCGTCGGCCTGCGCTTCATTTGCATCAATCTGGGAACGTGTGCACGTCAGTTCCTGACGAGTGTGTGCCGCCTCATCGCGTTTTGTTGTACTCGCCGTTGCCAGGATCTGCGCCTGCTCGAGAAGGTGCTGCCCCCACGCAATCTCGCCCTGCCCGCGTGCAATGAGCTGGTAGGCGATGCCCTGCGTGAACGGCAACTGCAGGTAGAACATGCCGTTGCTCAGATCGCTCTGCCCTTGCGATAAAATGCATTGTCCAGAACGACCACAGCAATTCGCCTGGTTCTCGAGACGTACGGCTTCTTCGTCGAGAGTTCTCGCGCGCCGGACAAGTTCCGATATCTTGCAGAGCAGGGACGCGGACGAGGCGTCGATCTCATCGGCACGCTGTGCTGCAAGCGCGGCGGATGCAAGCGCGCTCTTGCCCTGCACGTCGCGTGCGGTCGCGGTGTCGTCGAGACGGGTTGAGAGATTCCACTCTCCCTGTGCCAGGTCAAGCAGGGCATTCCCCTGTTGCTCCATGCTTCGCCCTTCTCGATAGGAGGACTCCCCTGCTATTTTGGTCGCGTCGCCCTGCCGTTGCACCGCAAGGCCATATCGAGTCGTATCCAGCGCATCTTTCTGAACCGCGTCTCCTGCATGGTCCTCGCCGAGCCCGCGTTGGATGCGGTCGACTGCACGGTCCTCCACCCGATGCACGAGCGCTTCACGTTCCCCGAGCGCCTTCAGCGAGTCGAGCGACTGAGCGGCAGCACTGTTCGCTCGATTCATCTCGCCGAGCGCCACCCCCATCTCGCCTGCGCCACCGGCAAGCTGACCTCCACCTCTGCTCTCCTGCTGGCGGCCTGCCGCAAATTCCTTGAGTGCTCGATCAGCTTCGGCTTCCGACGTGTTGAGTGCGCGGACGCCGCGGTCCATCTGGTCGGTCCCCGTTCTGAGCAGACCATCCCCTTCCTGCTGGCATCCACTGCCCTTCGCCACACGTGCGTGCCCGGCATCTTCCCGCATGACACCCTCGGTGCGCTGCGCCTGGCCCCTCTGCATGTCGGAACTTCCCTCCTGCTCCAGGGCCTGTCCGTGCGTCACGCTCGCCAATCCGGAATCGTGTAGAGCCTGCTGTACGACTGGCAGGCTGCCCTCCAGTGGAAATGCAGGTCGAGCAGGGGCAAAAGTCTGAGGTGATACCGCGGGCAACTTTAGATCAGACACCTGAGGCCTCCAGGCTGGAAGAATGAACGGGATCGGGCCACGCTCATGCTAGCATGATTGCCTTCGGTGGTCTACACACCTGGTGAACTGTAGATGTTAACTCTTCCGCACCCGCGCCGCGCCGGTCGAGACCCAACCGTCAGTGCTCCGAAGACAGAAACACCGCATCTCCCCCCCGCTGGTGATGGCCAACGGGTTTGGGAAAGGGCCGGGCTCGTCTTGCGAGCCCGGCGCACCGCGTTCAGAAGGAAGATTCGATCGCACGTCCGGCGCGCGGCGGGCGACGCGAACGGATCGCATTGGAGCGCGTGGTGACCAGGTCTGCAAGCCAGGCGGTCCCGTCAAGGCGAATCGACCACGCCAGAAAATCGAGCGCCTGCGCAACATCCGGATGTTCCGGAAAGTCCTCCGACAGCCAGATGTTCGCCTGCACGCGCGCTCGCGCTTCGAGGCCAGTGGCGAGATCGTGGCGCCCTCTGGTGCGCGCAATGGTTCCCAGTGCCGACATCACGCGAGCAGATTCCAGCGGTCCACCCGTTCCGAGGAGACGGGTATACAGCGAGGCTGCCGCACTGCGTCGGCCAAGATGGAACAAGACGCGTGCCAGGCCCGCGGAAGCTTCGAAGAAGACACTGGAGCGAACAGTCGAAGTGCGAACGGCAGCGCGATACCAGTGTGCTGCCGCGGTAAGGTCGCCCGCCGCCTCTGCGACGCGGGCCACATCGGCGCGCAGGCCCGCCGAAGGACGCAAAGCCGCGCGCCGAAGTGCCACGGCCGGCATCACGTGAAGCGCTCGAATGGCGGCAGCGCGGGCATCTTCGGACAGTCCGGCGCACATCGCGGCATACGTCAGACGCGACCACGCCGCAGCGTGCTCTTCCGGGTCCGGCTGTCCGTGATCCACATGCTCGGCAACCCACCGTAGATGAGGCACGGCGTCCGCGTAGCGTCCGAGGTCTTCGTACAAGCGCGCCAGGAGCAGATGTCCATCCGCGGCGTCATCGAGTACAAGCCATTCGTGGAGCAGTGGCTCAGCCTCTTCGTATCGCGCCGCTTCCACCAGGCGCCCGGTCACGCGTGCCAGGGTCTTTGCCGTGACGAGGGCGTCACCTCCAGCGCGGACCTTCGACAGCTCTTCTTCCGGTGAGAAATGCAACGGAAGGGCTTCTGAAACCTCGGCGGATGCGTGGTGAACGGGAGTCAATGGGACACCTCCAGGCACTTTGTCGTGTACAGGGAGCCTTCGCGCCTGTCGTGGCGACGCCCTGCCCGCCCGGACAGGGCGCTGGAAACAGCTCAGACAGGAGGGGGGCAATGCGGTCTAGAAGGCTTCATCGTGCATGAAGGGTGGCCGCTCAGCAGCAATCGGACACTGTCGCCGCTCCCCTCCCCGTCTGGATCGGGGACGTTTCATTCACGAGGGTCCAGGAGGCGGAGGCAATCGTGACGCTCTTTTTTGCGCCGGAACAGCGATTTGACTGCGGATCGTGCACAAAGTGCTGTCGCACACCGTGGAACGTACACGTTGATCCGCGTTCCTACGAGGCGATCTCGGGCTCCCCCATCTTTGAGCGCTTGAAACAGGAGCACGGCATCGATCCGGTCTATATGACGGCGGAAGAAGGCGCGTTCGTGCAGAGCAACGCAGGAGGCTGCCTCTTTCTCGGGGCTGACCGCCTCTGCAACGTGCACCGCGAACTGGGCCCCGCGGCCAAGCCACTGACGTGCCGAGAATTTCCATTCATTCCCGTGCCGACCCCGGATGGCGTGTTTGTCGGTGTTTCCTATTATTGTAGCGCGATACAGATCAACCACGGGCGCGAAGCACGTGTGCACGCTGAGGACATCCTTGGATTCCTGAAAGAGTACCGCTATGAGCGGGTCGGTTTCGAGCCCATCCGCTTTGACGCAGACCACACGATTTCGTGGGAAGCCTTCAAAATGCTGGAGGCGTGGGCAGGCGACGCGCTTGCCACCGACGCTCTTCGTACTGCCGTGTGGAACATTGCGAACGGTGTGGTGGGGATTGCCAGAGCGCTCGAAAAACTGGGGCCGGGCCACGTGGACGATGCCGTGTGGACAGAAACGCTGACCTCGATACAGGCGCAGGGGCGTGACGCGGTAATGGCACACCTCGAAGACATGTTCATCACGGCAATCGTGGGTGTCCTGGAGTCACAAGGAACGGAGGCGTGCCGTCGAAACACGGAAGGGGTGTTCCGACGGTCTCGATTGCAAAGCGAGACATTTGGCCAGGAAATCCACCTGAGGGGGTTCGACGCCTA
>JAJXVI010000133.1 GCA_021782195.1 bacterium
GCCCCTCGCTGGCCGGGGAGTTGCGCGTCCCCCGCGTCGTTGCGCGCCCCTCGCTGGCCGGGGTGTTGCGCGTCCCCCGGGTCGTTGCGCGCCCCTCGCTGTCCGGGGTGTTGCGCGTCCCCCGGGTCGTTGTGCGCCCCTCGCTGGCCGGGGTGTTGCGCGTCCCCCGGGTCGTTGCGCGCCCCTCGCTGGCCGGAGTGTTGCGCGTCCCCCGCGTCAACGCGCGGTGGCTCCAGGGACAAGACCGGGCAGTGCGGCACCTGCCACGTCCACCTCAGAAGGCCGACTCCGACGCGAGCCTGTCGACGCGGCTTGCAGTACCTTTCCCTTCAACGCGCGAGCTGCTTGAACGAAGGATTGATCCACCACCCGGGCTCGCGCATGTGGGAGCGGAGGAGGTCGACCTGCAGGTTCGCATGTGGGAGCCAGTCGTGGAAAGTCCACGTCCAGGCGCCGCTGGCGTGGTGTGGTGCCCCGAGATTCAGCCCGTGGATACTCGACATATGCAGGGGAGGAGCGGTCTGCACGCGCAGGTGCACGAGTCGTACCGGTACGCGCCAGGCGGCGGCGGGTGTCAGCAGGTAGACAAACTTGCCACGCGTACCGACTGATCCGGCGTAGTGCGTGGAAACCGTCCGGATCTCTCCTTTGCTGAAGGGTACCTGTAAAACGTGCCAGGTCGTGGAATGAAACCCTGGGTAGGAAATTCGGGGACGGTGCGCGGTGCGAAGCCTGACGGACTGGCCGTCTACGCGGCACGAGAAGCTTGCCAGCGTGGAGGCGTAGTTCAGGGGATTGTCTGCGTCACGGTCGGTGAAGACGGGAAGACCCAGGGTTGCTTCGCAGGTGGCTCCAGGGTTGCGCAGTACGTAGGTGACATCAACGCTGGCGTCAACGTCGCCGTCGACCAGTGGGGTGGGTGTCGTGTAGCCGCGTCCGACTGTCGCGAAGGTGACGCACACGTCTTCGCGGTCGAGGACGACCGTCGAGTTGCCGATGGGAACCAGATGTCCCCCGAGAATTCCGACGTGGCTCTGGTCGGCCCTCGCGACGCCTTTGCAGGCTGTCAACAGCGCCACTGAGAGCAGGAAGATCATCAGGCGTCGCAGCGCCAGTACGGTCGCTCGCGTGCCGCGCTCGAGGGCGGGGGAGTGAATGCGCGTTACAGTCATGGGTCCCTCTTCTCTCGCAATGTCCTGGCCCCTCCCTGCGCTTCCGCTCCTGCTCCCGCTTCCGCTTCCGCTCCTGCTCCCGCTTCCGCTCCCGCTTCCGCTCCCGCTTCCGCTCCCGCGTCCGCTCCCGCGTCCGCTTCCGCGTCCGCTTCCGCGTCCGCTTCCGCTCCCGCTTCCGCTTCCGCTTCCGCTCCCGCTCCCGCTTCCGCTCCCGCTTCCGCTTCCGCTCCCGCGTCCGCTTCCGCGTCGTCCCTCGCGATCCGCCCAGAATGAAGGAAGAGCGGGTCATTTCGCCGGGTTCGGCGGAACCCGTCCGCGTCGTGTCGAAATTCGCCTGCATGAAACCGCCACCTCGACAGCCGTCACGTGCTCCCGAAATCCTCGCCCCCGCCGGCGACCAGCGTTCTTTGCAAGCCGCGCTGCAGGGCGGCGCCGATGCCGTCTATTTCGGGCTTGATGAAGGGTTCAACGCACGTCAGCGGGCGGAAAACTTTTCTCTTGACGGGCTGGCTTCCACCGTTTCCACGATTCATTCATCCGGCGCGCGCGCTTTTTTGACGCTCAACACCCTCGTTTTCGAGCCAGAACTCGAAGCAGTGGAGCGCGTTGTTCGAGCTGCGGCCCTGGCCGGGGTTGACGCCCTCATCGTGCAGGACCCCGCCGTGGCGCTCCTGGCGCGCGCAATCTGCCCGGCGTTGCACCTCCACGCGTCGACCCAGATGACCGTGTCGAGCCCGGAGGCTGCGCGCTTCGCGCAAACTCTTGGCGTGACGCGCATCGTGGTTCCGCGTGAACTCTCCGTGGACGAGATTCGCAAGTTCGCCGCAGGAACCGACCTGGAACTGGAAGTGTTCATCGTCGGCGCGCTGTGCGTGTCGTGGAGCGGTCAGTGTCTTTCCAGCGAGGTCTGGGGCGGACGCAGCGCCAACCGCGGCCAGTGCGCCCAGGCCTGTCGCCTCCCGTACGACCTCATCGTTGATGGGGAGCGGCGCGACCTCGGCGACGTGGCGTATCTTCTCTCGCCTCGCGACCTGGCCGGTTTTGGCGTCGTGCGAGCACTGATGGATCTTGGCGTGGCCGGCCTCAAGATCGAGGGCCGCCAGAAGGGGCCGGCCTACGTGCTGTCTGCGACGACCGCCGTGCGAGGCTGGGTCGATGCGCAGGTCCGCGGCGTAAAACCCGAGGACGAGAAGCGCTTGAGCACCGACTTGCGCGACCTGTCGCTCGCATACTCCCGAGGATGGAGTGAAGGCTGGCTCGCGGGCAGCGATCACCAGGCGCTGGTGGAAGGTCGCTCGCCACGTCATCGCGGCCTCTACCTTGGTCGTGTGGAGTCGGTGGAGGGCAATGTCGTGCGCGTTGCTTCCTCGGTTTCGTCCGCATCGTCGGTTTCGCCGGCGTGCGAACCTTCCGACAGCGCGCCAGCTCAGCCCCCCGCGGTTGCGCCTCTGGAGCCCGTGTGCGGCATGGGGGTGGTCTTTGACGAGGGACGTCCCGAGGAGGAAGAGCAGGGCGGCCCGCTCTTCTCGGTACGCCGTCAGGCGACGGGCTGGTTGCTGGGATTTGGCCGACCCGGGCCGGATCTGCGCCGGGTTCGAGCGGGGGCGCGCGTGTGGGTGACGGGGGATCCGGCGCTGGCCGCGGCGGCGCAGAGGGCGGTCACGTCCCCACTCCGTGGCGGACGTGTCGGGTTGTGCATGACCCTTCGCGGACGGGCAGGGGAGCCGCTGCTCGTACAGGGACGTACTTCAGGGGCGGTCGTGGAAGTCGTGTCCGACACGGTGTTGCAACCTTCCCGCGTGGTTTTGGGAGGCGGACTTTCCGCGGACACCCTGCGCGACAAGCTGGGTGCGCTCGGCGGTTCCCCGTTTGTGCTCGAGGAACTCGACGCACGGGAACTGGCGGAAGGCCTGTTCCTGCCCGTGAGCGAGCTCAAGCGCCTGCGCCGGGTGCTTGTCGCGGAACTTTCAAGCCGCCTGGGTCCGCCGCCACGCGTTCTGACGGCAGGATCGCAGATTGAGCCGTTGCGCGAACGTCTGGCGGAGCTTTCGGGGACGTCCGCGTGCGCGTCGGCAGCCGATGCGGCGGAGCTTTCGGGGACGTCCGCGTGCGCGTCGGCAGCCGATCTCGCCCGTTCCTCAAGCAGCGACGAGACCCTTTCCCGTGTGAGCCTGAATCGGCTTCCTGAAAGTCGTTCGACCGGTGCGGACTGCGGGGTGCGCCTGGTCGCCCTGTGCCGTACCGACGAGCAGTTGGAGGCTGTGATTGAGCGCGGCGGGAAAGAGGTGGTGCTCGACTGGATGGAGATGGTCGGGTTGGGACGTGCGGTGGCGAGAGCGCGAAGCTGCGGACTGAGGGTGGGCGTCGCGACAGTGCGAGTGCAGAAACCCGGTGAGGAGGGCTACGATCGCCGCCTGGAGGCGCTGGCGCCAGATGCTGTGCTGGTGCGCCACTGGGCGGCCTGCATGCATTTTGCGTCGGTTCGCGCGAGGAAGCGCACAACGGGCTCGCCCGGCAGGCACGGTCGAGTGGATGAGGACGCACCTCTGGTGCATGGCGATTTTTCGCTGAACGTGACGAATTCCCTGACTGCCATGCACCTGCTCGGGCTCGGGCTGGATACCCTGACGGTTTCGTATGATCTTGACGAGTTGCAGTTGTTTGCGCTGCTTGAGCGCGTGCCGCCATCCCGCATTGCCGTGACGGTGCATCACCATATTCCCACGTTTCATACCGAGCACTGCGTGTATGCGAGCACGCTCAGTCAGGGACGCGATTTTCGGACGTGCGGACGTCCGTGCGAGGAGCATCAGATTGCGCTGCGCGATCGAGTTGGACTTTCGCATCCTGTCATCGTCGACGTAGGATGTCGCAACACGGTCTTCAATGCTCAGGCCCAGAGCGCAGCTGGTCTGGTGGAGAGGTTGGTGCGATCTGGCGTTCGCTTGCTCCGCGTCGAGTTCGTGCGTGAATCGCGCGAAGAGGCTGTTACCGTCCTCGATGCGTATGGTGCGCTGCTGGCCGGCGAGATTGGCCCCGAGGAGGTGGTGCGTCGCGCCGGTGCGCACGAACAATTTGGCGTGACGCGTGGCACGATGCAGGTCACGCGGTGAGCCGACGGACGGGGAACGCGCATGTGGCGGGGGATTCGCGTCTGCGAATCGGGCGCGTCGAACCGACGTGCCCGATTCACTTCCGATGCGCATTTTCAGGCTCCCACTTACAATTTACAGCGTCTCGTCGGATGCGTGTGCGTGCTGTTAATAAACGCGACCGGGGGAATCGATCCAGGTGAACGGCGTGTAGCCCTCTTCTCTCAATCGCTGGGCGAGATCTTCAGGGTCCGGCAATTGGGACTCTCGCCAGTGCACAACATGAACCACAGCTTCCATACCTCCGCGAGTGGTGTTCGGCCAACAGTTCCGTCGTCCTCTGTGTCGACCTTCGGGGCGACGAAACTTGCGCGTTCGCTTTTCCTGTTGCCACACCGACACGTTCGCTGTCATCGTTGCCTCAAGGCGACGAAACTTGAGCGTTCGCTTTTCCTGTTGAATACCGGGATTCGTGGAGGCTGTAAAAGAGCTGGAGGGCGTCTTGCGTAGGGGTTGACAGGAACTGCGTCCCGTGGTACTCTCTTCTCAGGTAAGAATCATTATTAAACAGGAGTGAGACAGATGGAGTCGGCGCGGGCCCTGTGCGATCGGTTGCGTGAGCGAGGATACGCGATCACCCCGCAACGGCGTACCATTTTTGAAGCGCTCGAGGGTGCCACCCATCACCCGTCGGCGGAGCAGGTTCACGAGGACGTGCGTCGTAGGTTGCCCGATGTTTCCCTGGCAACGGTGTACAAGACACTCAAAGAACTGGTCTCGATGGGTGAAATTGCGGAGTTGAGCCTGCATGGCGACCGCAGTCGATATGATCCGCGGGTCGACGTTCACAGTCACCTCAAGTGTGACATCTGCGAACGCGTGGTGGATGTCGACCTCGACTTTGCGGAACTCGTGCTGCCGGCGAGATGCCGAGCTGGTTTTGTGGTCGATCGTCACGAGGTCGTCTTTTACGGAAGATGCCCGGAGTGCTTGCGAGCGGAGAACGCTCGCAAGCGAACTCTTGCGCGTTGAAGGTTCACGCGCCAGCCTGTGGCGAATGGCGCTACCCCGGATTTGATTTCGGGATGCGGGTTTTGAAATCCGCATCCTGGGGACGTTGGCACGCTTCCGGTGACGGAAGCATTGAACGGGTGTCAGGGAATAATGATTCTCATGACGAACGAGCTCGATATGGACATAAAGGAGAAAAACATGAGTGACAATGGATGCACCAGCCACGCGCTGAAAGTTGGAAAGCCGGCACCGGATTTTCGCTTGAAGACCACGGCCGATCTCGAGACGCTGAAGAGTGAGGCGACCCTGGCCGCCTACCATGGCAAGTGGCTCGTCCTCTTCTTCTACCCGCTTGACTTCACGTTCGTGTGCCCCACTGAAATCACCGCCCTGAGCGATCGCATTGCCGAGTTCAAAGCACTGGACGCGGAGGTTCTCGGAGTCAGCACCGACAGCGTATACTCGCATCGGGCGTGGATTAAGACGGCTCGCGAGAACGGGGGTCTCGGCCACATCGACTTCCCGCTTGGCGCGGACAACACCCTTACCGTTTCTCGGGATTACGGCGTGCTGATCAACGAGGCTGGCATTGCTCTTCGTGGCCTCTTCATCATCGATCCGGAAGGCGTGCTTCGCTATAGCGTGGTGCACGACCTCAACATCGGTCGTAGTGTTGACGAGACCCTGCGCGTGCTCGAGGCACTTCAGGCCGGTGGCCTGTGCCCCGCAAACTGGCATCGCGGCCAGAAACTGCTGTAAGGTGGTTGCTCCCGGGTGTGCGAAGGCCTCCCAAACCCTGGAAGACCGATACAGCCGGTGAGCAATTCCTTTCATTGTTCAAGTAGCGACTGTCTTCCGCGCAGGCTCGGGCTGTTGTACCCGTTGCGAGCTGCGCGGGAGGCAGCCCCTTGCGCGAGAGGCGACGGTGCTTCTCAGTCCAAGATCTTGGGTTGAGCCGCGCCGCGCTCTGTCTCCATGTCGCGCACAAATCACACTCAGGAGAACGACGATGCCATCAGTTACGGTTTTTACGCAGCCCGGGTGTCCCACCTGTGCACAGGTGAAAGGCTATCTGAAAGGTCGGGGCGTCGAATTCTCGGAACGCAACGTGCAGGCCGACGAGTCGGCGATGGAAGAGTTGCACGAACGTGGGTATTCAGCGACGCCGCTTACGCTCGTGGGCGACGTCGAGATTCTCGGCATGAATCGTACGAAGTTTGAGAAGGCTCTCGGTGCTGCTTCCGAGATCATGTCATGAGCGATTCGGTTGCTCCGTCGGGCGCGCGCGTCATTATCATCGGTGGAGGGCCAGCCGCGTTCACTGCTGCCATCTATGCGGCGCGTGCCTCCCTGGCGCCGATTGTTGTCGCGGGCTACTCCGTCGGTGGTCAGTTGATGACCACGACCGAGGTCGAGAATTTTCCTGGTTTTCCGAACGGGATTCTCGGACCGGACCTGGTCGCCTCCATTCGTGCTCAGGCCGAGCGATTCGGAGCGAAGGTGCGCGAGGAGGATGCAATCGCCGTTGATTTTCAGCATCCGCCTGCATTGCGCGTCACGACCGATAGCGGCGACTTTGTCGCACCCGCGGTGATCGTG
>JAJXVI010000134.1 GCA_021782195.1 bacterium
GGTCGGCGCGTGCTGAAGCCCACGTCGCTGATTCGCGACTGTTCGTGCGGTCCAACCAGTGATATGGCAGTTCCGGCCTGCCCGGCGCGTGCGGTGCGACCGATGCGGTGAACGTAGTCTTCAACCTTGTCCGGGAAATCGAAGTTGAAGACGTGCGAGACATGAGGAATGTCCAGGCCACGGGCGGCAACGTCGGTGGCGACCAGTAGCGTGGTCTGCCCGCGGCGAAAACGTGAGAGCACCGCTTCTCGTGCGTCCTGCGAGAGGTCGCCGTGAAGAGCCTCGGCCGAGAAACCACGAGTGCTCATGTCGTCCGCCAGCTCCGCGGCACCTACGCGCGTTCGCGTAAAACACAGGGCGCTCCGTACGTCTTCGACTTCCAGCAGACGAGCCAGTGCTGCTCGCTTTGACGACTCCCCGACCACATGGTAGCGTTGCGTGACCTGCTCGACGGTCATCGTGTCGTTGCGCAGGTTCACGGCCTGCGGGTTGCGAAGGAATCGCTCGGCCAGCTTCTGCACGGGTGCCGGCATCGTAGCGGAGAAGAGCGCGGTCTGGCGCTCGGCAGGGGTGGCAGCAAGAATTGTCTCGACGTCCTCGATGAAGCCCATGCGCAGCATCTCATCGGCTTCGTCGAGAACCACGTGGCGCACGTCGGAGAGTATCAACGTGCCACGCTCGTGCAGGTCAAGTGCACGCCCCGGGGTGCAGACCACAATGGAAACGCCGGCTTCCAGCCTCTTGCGCTGCCAGCTGTACGATTGCCCGCCGTAGACAGCAAACGCGTGCACGTCGAGGTGGCGGCCGTAGCGCGTGATCGCTCGCGCGACCTGTATGGCCAGTTCGCGGGTGGGGGTGAGAACAAGACCCTGAAGTTTCGGTTGACGCTCGGTAAGCTCGAGCTGGGTCAGCATGGGCAGCGCAAACGCTGCGGTCTTACCGGTTCCGGTGTGAGACTGGGCAATGATGTCGCGACCTTCGAGGAGCGCGGGAATGGCCGCAGCCTGGATTGCGGACGGGCTGGTGTAGCCAAGGTCCGTGACTGCCTGTACGACTTCTGCGCGCAGGCCGAGGGACGAAAAGGGCATTTCTGGATTCTCCTGACGAGTCGGGCCTCTTCATCGCGTGGCCGTGGTGGCGCACGAAATGGCGCCAGTGGCCCGTTTTGGACGAGGGCGCGTGGGGTAGGGTGAGGAACCTGGATTTGAGACGTGAGGGGGAGGACCACCGGCGAAAACGCGGGCGCACGTGTTGACTGGGGCAAGGAGGCGTGCGCGGACGGGGAGAGAGCGATGGAGATGGCCGGGAGGTTTCGGGTCGCGGCCCCAGGTGCTGTGGGAAGCATGCAGCTGACCGGGATCTGGCTCAGATGCGACTCGAAGCGCGGCGGAAAAAGTGGTCCCGGTTACTTTGTTGCGAAGCCGTGCGGGCCGGCCTGTTGCACGCGTAGCCTGCGGTTACGTGGCTTTCTGCCCTGGAAGGTTGAAGATCAACGCAGGGATGTCAAAAGGAGTCTCGGTCCTTATCCGGCTGTCAGCGAATTCCCGTGAGATCAATCGGAGGTCTGCGGTGAGGAGGATGAGTTCTCTGAGGGTGTAAGGTCCCGGGGAGCCAACCGTCGAAGTGACTCATGTCTTGCGTGAGCACGGGAGAGAATCGTGCGTAGATGCCCATCCGAGGGAGCCTGTCCGGTGATGCGGGTCGGACAGAACTGCCCTCAGACCGTTTGTCGTGCGGCTTATTCAGCGAGCAGTGTTCCGGGTGCAGCACCATCGCGCGGATGGGGAATGGGAATCGGAGGTATTGGAGGAGTCGGAGGATTGGGGGGTTGCTGAGGCATGATGCTGATGTAGGTGTCGTTGTTGTCCTTGCGCGTTTCCTTGACGGCGTTCTCGGGGTCTGCAGTGGCATCAACCCAGTAGATATTCTGGAAGGGTGTGGTGTCGAGCGGGCCCATCTGCTGGAGGGTTTCGCTTGCGCCAGCTTTCAGGCCGTCCTTGACGCGGGCTTCCTGGTCAAGACCGTCGCTGGTGATGCGCACGTTGAAGGGGGGAGCGTCGCGGTCGCCTTGATTGTGTACGGTCACATCGAAATACACGGCTTCTCCCGGAAACGGGAAGGAGTCGGAAGGGTTGATGCTATCGATGACAAGATCCGCGCCGTGTTGAGGAGGGCCTTGTGTGGAAGCATGAGGACGAACACCTGTCATCGCGGCATTGTGGTTGGCGGAGATCGGATTCATGGAAAGCATCCTCTCGAGAGTGTCTGGATTATTTCCCTTATCATAGCGTCATCTGGCGCGGAGGTCTACCACCGGATGTTAACAGCCGGCCATGATCTGCGGGCCCGGACCAAATCTTTTCTGCGGCAGGCGGCCAGTGCTCCCGCCCGGTTTCTTCGCAAGCCGGGCCTACCCCCCACGGAACAGAATCGGCGAGAGCAGTCCCTGGGCGTGTTGCCAGGCGTAGCGTACGACTTCCACCTCATTGACGAAAGGCAATAAACCGATGAGCAGCAGGAGTCGGTTCCCGTTTCTGGAGTGTATCAGGTCCTGTCCTGGGCAGCTCATCAGAAACATCGCGGTCAATACACCGCCCAGCAGTCCCCCCACGTGGGCTGCATTGTCGATGCCGGGACCCATCCCGATCAGCAGATTCACGACAATGCACGGGGCGATCCACCCGAGGAGCCCGACTCGTTGGCGGTGGGGAATGGAGTCGCGCGCGACCCAGGCGACCCAGGCGAGTGCTCCGAACATGCCGAACAGGGCACCTGAAGCTCCCGCCCCCAGGACTGGGGCCGAGGCGTGCTGCCAGACGCTGTTGAGAGATCCAGTGAGACCCGCTACTGCGTAGAGCCCGAGGAAGGTCGACGTTCCCAGTAGACTTTCCAGGACCGGCCCGACCTGAATGAGGGCAATCATGTTCACCGCAAGGTGCAACCATCCGATGTGAAGGAAGGTGGCGCCCCAGAGTCGGAACCACTGCCCCTCGAGCACGTCTGAGGCGTCCAGGGCGCCGAAACGCAGAAGTACGTCAGGATTCGTTGCTCCTCCAGCGCCTGTCGTAAGGACGAAGACGGCCGCGCACGTTGCTGCAATTGCCCACGTTCCCACGGGCGCAGTCGTCCCTGACTCTCGCGCCAACCGTATCTTCCTGCGTGTACGCGGGGTGCTGTGTTGTTCATTGCTCGAAGGGGCAATGCAGCTCTTGACGTCGCGACGCGGCAGGGTATCGCCTGAAGCATCCGAGTGCGTCAGGTCGTGACCGAACGTGTTACGCAGGGTTGCGAAGATGCTGGCGGCCGACGGTGCACGGGCGGGCAGCCTGGCGGTCCCATCTGACAGGGAATACCATCCCCCATATATCCGAGGGGCGCGCCATCCTGTCTTGATGGACCCGACCATGGTGGCTCGAGTGGCCGGCAGGCAGTCGTCTCCGACCAGGAAGATGACGACGAGCGCACGCCAGTTGCACGGTGGAGAACCTGCCCGCATCCACGTTTCGAGTTCCACGAGATAGTCGGCAATCTGGCGGGCACTGAACTGGTCCCCGCCAAGCAGCTGCACCCCGAAGTCGCCGCCGTCGAGCAGTGTGCCTGGGTGCCCTGTCGAAGCACCAACCTTCGGCTCGAAGCTGACGCGTTCCATTCTCAGGGTGCCAAGTCCGAGTGCGGCGCGGGTGACGTGGTTCCATTGAGGACTGTCCAAGCCTGGTCCTTTCTTCTCGCCGAGAAGGTCGGTCGTCTGGCGAGAAGGTCCATGGCTTCGGGGACGTGCTCGCAACCCCCTCCCTTGCGGTAGCCTCTGTCAGATGTCTGTCAGTTGAGTGCAAACATCCGGTGTGAGGCTGCCTCACGTCGGAGGGTCGTGCGGAAGTCCGGATGCGCGATGGAAATCAGCGCTTCTGCGCGTTCTGCGAATGACATGCCGTGAAGATTGACCGCTCCAAATTCGGTCACGACCCAGTGAACGTGCCCGCGCGTGGTAACCACTCCTGCGCCGGGTCGCAGCGTTCCCACAATTCGGGACACCTTGCCATCCCTCGCGGTGGAGGGAAGCGCGATAATCGGACGCCCGTTCATCGCCAGCGCGGCGCCGCGGATGAAGTCCATCTGTCCCCCGATTCCGGAGAAGATGCGAGGGCCGAGGGAGTCGGCACAGACCTGACCCGTGAGGTCGACCTCAATCGCGCTGTTTATCGCGACCATGTTGGCGTGGCGGCGAATGAGCGCAGAGTCGTTCGTGTAGTCACACGGGTGGAACTCGATCATCGGATTGTCGTCGATCAGATCGTACAGCCGTCGCGACCCGCTCACAAAACTCGTGATAACGTGGCCCCGGTGCACTTCCTTGCGAAGATTCGTGACGGCCCCCGCCTCCACCAGGTCGACGACCGGGTCGGAAAACATCTCGGTATGGATTCCCAGGTCGGATCGCGTCAGCAGGTGTCGTGCCGTCGCGTTGGCAATCTGGCCAATGCCCAGTTGCAGGGTGTCTCCGTCGCGGACGAACTCCGCAACGCGCCGCCCGATGGCCGTTTCGATTTCGCTGCTTGAAGCGGGCGGACTCTCGACGAGGGGGCGATCGGTTTCAACGAAACGATCGATTCGGCTGATGTGCACGAAGCTGTCGCCGTGGGTTCGCGGCATCTGTCGGTTGATTTCCGCGATCACGACCCGCGCGTTGTCGGCGGCGGCACGCGCCGTATCGACCGATGGGCCCAGGCTGCACCACCCGTGACGGTCTGGGGGCGAAAGCTGCAGCACTGCCACGTCAAGGTCGACTTTGCGCGACCGGAAGAGCCATGGAATATCTGAAAGGAAGATGGGGACGGCTTCCGCGCGCCCCTCGGCGACTGCCTGACGGATATTCTCACCCACGAACAGCGCAATCGATCGTAAGCGCGGGTTGTTCGCGGTGGGAAGCGTGCCGTTGATGTGCAGGTGATAGAGCTTTACGTCGTGGAGCCGCTCGTCAGCGTTGATCGCCTCCATCAGGGGAAGCGGAAGCGCTGACGCGCCGTGCACGAAGACCTTATGCCCGGGCTGGATGACGTCGATGGCGCTGGCCGCACTGACTGGCGACCGGTAGTTCACGGGAGCAGGTGTTGGAGCGCAAAAATTGCAGCACCCACTGATGCAGCGGCATAGATCAGACACCAGAGGTTCTGGATTGCTTCGTCGGTGAGCTTCAAGGTCGGGGGGGCCCTTCAGTCAAGGGTTGATTGTGGCCCTATTATCATTCGCATTGCTGAACGAAGCCATCAGTCGATCACCCTATGGCGTGTCGGGACTCTACCTGCCGAAGATGGTTGCCTTCCGCGTCGGTCGCGGGTAGGGCACGCTTTTCGCGTCAGGTGACCGGCGGGAATACGCTGCGCGCCGGGCGGACGTTCCGCGAACTGGCCTGTCAGGCATGCGCGTGACGTTGGCGCAGGACGGGGGCGTCCCCGCGATGCGCGCCCGATTGAGAGGGGATCTGGCGAGCCCGGTGAAGGTGCAGTCACATGATTTTTCCTGTGGACCCAGGAAGGGAGTCAACCGATGCCCAGGGGCAGAATTCTCATCGGCAAGCCCGGCCTTGATGGCCACGACCGTGGTGCGAAGTACGTTGCGCACCTGTTGCGCGACGCGGGTTACGAAGTCATCTACACGGGAATCCGACGCAGTCCGGAACAGATTGTCGCGACGGCCATCCAGGAGGACGTGCAGGCCATCGGTCTTTCGCTCCTCTCGGGAGCTCACAACGTCCTTTTCAAGCGGGTCATCGACCTGCTTGCCGCGCAGGGTGCGTCCGACGTGGTGGTGTTCGGGGGGGGGACGATTCCCGACCGAGATCTCGAGGGGTTGCGCGCCATGGGGGTGCGGGCCATCTTTACTCCGGGTACGCCAGCCACTACCATCGTGGCGACCGTGTCCCAACTCCTGGAGGCATCGAGTGGTCGCTCCCTCGCGGGTTGATCGTGACCTTTCCGTGCGAGAATCGCTCCCCCGCGCCTCCGAGCCTGCGAGCATTGTTCGCCTGGTAGAAGCCGCCCGCGCGGGCTCGATACGAGCTGCGGGACGACTGATGAGCTGGCTTGAGGAAGACCCGACTCGTCTCACTGCGTGGTGTGCTGAACTTGGAAACTGGCCGATGCCTCGCCTCCTGGTGGGGGTGACCGGTTCCCCCGGCACCGGCAAGAGTACGCTGGTGGATGCGCTGGTGCGCCTCTGCCGGACTCGGCGCCCGCTCGCGCGCATCGGCGTGCTGGCGGTCGACCCGTCGTCGCCTTTCAGCGGTGGCGCGCTTCTCGGTGATCGCGTTCGCATGATGGCGCACGCCACCGACCCGATGGTGTTCATCCGTTCGCTGGCCAGTCGGGGACATCTCGGGGGACTCGCGCTGGCAGCCAGCGGTATCGCGCGGGTGCTCGGTCTCCTGGGCTGCGACAGCGTTTTCATCGAAACCGTCGGGATCGGTCAGAGCGAGATGGAAGTTACCCACCTCGCGGACATGACCGTGCTGGTGCTTGCGCCGGGGCAGGGGGACGGGGTGCAGATGCTCAAGGCCGGGTTGATGGAAGCGGCTGACGTGTTTGTGGTGACCAAAGCCGACCGGCCGGGTGCCGACCGCGTGGTGAGTGATCTGCTGTCGACCCTGGAACTGTCCGGCAATTCTCGTGCGGCCGATGTTGTAAAGGTGTCGAGCCTCGAGCGTTTCGGACTTGACGAACTGATGGACGTGCTGGAAGCTTACGCTATCCGTGAAGCTGCCCGCGTCGCACAGCGCCGTGCGCTTCTGCTTGAGGCTGAGGTTCGCACCGCGTTGCTTGAGGAAGCACGCAGGAGGATCGAGCGGGTGCTCGCCGCGAACGGGCAGGCGCGTGGTGGC
>JAJXVI010000135.1 GCA_021782195.1 bacterium
GATTGCCGTAGGCGCCGACGGATCGCCGGAAGAAGTGCGCATTACTGTCGAGGACCACGGCGTCGGGATCGATGCCCAGTTTCACGTCGCGATTTTCGAGCGTTTCTGGCAGGTGACGAGTCAGACGGAGGGGCGGGAACTGGCACGTGCGCAGGGGTCTGGCCTCGGTCTGTCGCTGGCGCGCGCCATTGTGGGTGCCCACGGTGGGCGGATCACGCTGGCCAGTGAACCGCGCTCAGGTGCGCGCTTCACGGTGGCGCTGCCGCTGTGGCGCGGCGGCGCCGGACGCAACGGGCTTGGCACCTCACCGACGGTGGCCGCTTTCTCCATGCTCGGAGGCCTGGCGGGAAGCGGGTTCGCGCTCGGGCGGCTTGGCAGCGGCGATCTGCTCGCATCGGGACCGTTTGCAGGTGCGGGGGACTTTCCCGTCTATCCCGTGATGGGCGTCGGAGGGAACGTCGGAGCTTCCACCTTCGAGGAAGCCCCGCTGGCCTCGGTAGACGGCGCCAGTAACAGCTGAAGCAACTCAGGCGTTCTTCTTGCCGCGGTTGTGGGCGTACTTTCCAACAATGACGGCACCGACTATCGCGCCGGCCGCGCCGCCTGCGAGCGCACCGATGGCGCCTCCAGCTGAGCCGTTGCTGGCGCCAAACCAGGCGCCGACTGCAGCGCCGCCGATGCCACCGGCTGCCGCGCCAACGCCTGCACCGATCACACCCGCCGAGCCGCACTCCACGGAGTCGCCCTCGCCCGTTTTCTGTTCATTGGAAATGTCTACCAGGTCTTGCGGGCCACTCATCTTTGGAACGACCGAAATCGGGAATGCACTCTGCGTCAGGGCGGGTCGGGTGGATCCACTGATGCTGTTCATGACGGCTCCTATCTCTTGACGCTGGCCGTAGACCGTTGCAGGACGGTTCCGACGCGGCGTCGGTTGCATGGTAGGGAATGAGGCTGAAAAATTGCTGGAATGCGACCGGACTCTAAAGATTCGATGAAGAACGACCCGGTCAGAAAGCGTCGCCCGGCTCAGCCGTCGCCTCCAAAAAGCTGTTCGGCTGACTGAAAAGATACCCAGGAGGTCAGGATGTACTTGTGGGACGAGCGTGGAATGTTGCCGCGGTGGGTGTGGCTCCAGCCGCAGGGGGCTATCACGAGCTGGCCGCGGTGCGGACGAACGGTCCGGTGCTGGAAGTGAAACTCGGTTTCCCCACCAACCTCGACGTCATTGAGGTAGTACATGAAGAGCAACACGCGATGCAGGGCTTGCTGCTCCGGATCTCCTGCCTGGGGATGGATCTCGGAATGCCAGTGGTGGTACCCTCCCACGCCTCTCTCGTAGCGCTGGAGATTGATTTCGCCGAGACGATAGAGGCGTCGAAGCAGCAACTCTATCGTTCGGTCGGATAGCTTCTGGGCAACGACGCGATCGATGACCAGCGGTTCGCCCTTCTCTGTCGGCACGCTGAGAACCACGGCGCTCGTGAGGAGGTCGACGTACTTGCGAACGTAGCCGACCAGATGAGGCCAGGTTTTCTCCACGACCTGGGCGTGAAGTGCGGTCCATTCAGGGTCGGTCGAGATGTTGAGGTCAACGCTGTTCTTTTTCTGAAGATCGACTCCGTTTCCTGTGGCGCCGGGAAGCTTGCGTCTGCTCCGCTCGAACCTGCCGATCAGGAGTGCACAGAAATCGGCAGTCAGGACGTCGTCGTAGGTTTCAATGAAGTCTACGAGCATGAAGAAGACATTCGCCGAAAGTTGACAGGACTCTTGCCCTCGTTCGTCTGGCGGACCCAACGGGGAGCGTGGTGGGGTTTTGCGTCTGTTCGCTCGGCTTTGCCCTCCGCGTATCAGCGTCTTGATGTGTATCCGTGTTTTGATGATTGCACGCGTACCGCTTTCAGTCAACGACAGGTCAGGCGCTGACCGCGGTTCGTCTGTCTTGCCCGGACGGTTGTGCACCGCAGGCCGCAACTCGGGAATGGCTCATCCAGGGAGGACGTTTCCTTCGGCCCCAGAATGAGGCGAGGCATGTCGAGCAATGCAGGGTTCCCCTCCGATTCTCATCGCGAACCGGAAGGTCGCGCCAGCGTTCCGCCTCCCGCGTGCGAGATTGCCCCGTCCGCGGCCGAGCACACGTTCGATTTCGCGGCCGAGTTTCGCCGCGCGGAGCAAGGGGTTGCCGCATACCGCGATGCGCTTGGTCGGTCAGACGTCCCCGCACTGGCAGAAGCGTTGACGCGCGCGATGCGCGCGGAGCGACTCGACTACGGTCCCCACCGGATGCTCTGCAACACCCTGCGTCCGCACTTCATCACCGTCGGTCTCTACGAGCACGTTCGCGCGGTGGTCACCACGCTCGTCCGCGCCATGCACCGGGTTGCGCGGTGCGCGCTTGATGACGTGGAGATGCTCGATGCGTTTGGCGTTACTTCCGAGGAGCAGGCGCTCATGCGCGTCGACCCCGGATATCCAGCACTTACGGTTCTCTCGCGCCTCGACACGTTTGTATCTCCCGAAGGGCTCCATCTGGTGGAGTACAACGCGGAGTGTCCGACGGGTGCGGGGTACAACCAGCGCCTGTTTCGCGTGTTCAACGCGTTTGCGCCACTGCGCGAGTTTGTGGCGCATCATCCCGTGTCCTGGCAGGACGGATCCGACGACACGCTCGAGAGCATCCTCTCCTGCTGGCGCGCCTGGGGCGGGGAGGGAAGCCCGCGCGTCGGCATTGTCGACTGGCAGGAAGTGGTCACGCGCGGTGAGTTCGAGATTTTTGCAGAGTGGTTTCGGGCGCACGATGTGCCGACCGTCCTCGTGGACCCGCGTGCGCTTACAATCCGCGAGGGACGCCTCTACGGGGCCGACGAGCGCATCGACGTCGTGTATCGGCGCCTCCTGACCACCGAATTCCTGGAACGTCGCGCGGAGTGTGCGGTTCTCGACGAGGCGTACCAGCGTCAGGCGGCCTGCTTCGTCAACAGCTTTCGAACGAAGGCGCTCCACAAGAAGCTCATCTTCTCGATTTTCCACGACCCGCGTTTTCTGGGGATGTTGACCGATGAGGAACGAACGCTCGGGGCCAGGCACGTGCCGTGGACCGCGCGCGTCCAGGACGGTCCGCTGCTCGTCGACGGAGAGACGCACGACCTGATGACCTATGTGGTGCGCAATCAGGCCGACCTCGTACTCAAGCCGAACGACGATTACGGCGGAAAAGGGCTGGTGCTCGGTTCGCAGGTCGACCCGGCGACGTGGCGCCGGAAGGTCGAGGAAGCCTCTATGGGAACACACGTGTCGGTGTTGCAGCGCCGGATTCCGCTGTTCCAGACCGCTTTCCCCGATTTTGGGGGGAACTGGTGCGACTACTACGTAGACCTCGACCCCTTCTTCTACGGAGACCGTATGTACGGTTTCATGAGCCGCATGTCCACACAGCGCATCAGCAACGTCTCGACCGGTGGTGGTCAGATGCCCACCTACGTGCTGACCTGAGCGGGAGGGGCGGCGGACGCTTGCGGCGGAGCCAGGGGGGACGGGCCTGCCGCAGGGTCTGTCGTGGACGCCGCGCCTGCTCGGCTGAGAGCGCATCCGGCGGGGGGACGGGCCTGCCGTTCGGGGTGGCAGGTCGATGGAATTTTTCGGGGACGGCGCGCGTGAGCGCAATGAGGGATTGCGCGAGGAAACGGTTCGCTTCGCCTCGAACATGTTTACGGTCGAGAATGACGATCGATAATGCAGGTTGAAAACTCGGGTTGAAGACTCGGGCTGAACTGGGAACCGCCCCCGTACGGAATACTACGCGACCACAAGCGACAGTTTTGTTTGTTGATGGCGCGCGCAAGGAGCGGTAAGCATGACACCGGAATCTCAGAGTGCTGCGGTCGAGACGTGCCGGCTCGAAGAGGCCGAGGTTTCTTCGAGGGAAGGCGCACCGCAGGATCACGAGGAGAAGCGAGCCCGAGCGGCGTATGACGCCGACCAGGAAGGGTTGCGAGGTGTCGCATGGGCTGCGCAGGAACGGGAAATGGTCGAATCGGGGGCTCGCACTGCTGAACCAACGCTTCGGGCGGTCGGCCTGACGAAGCGATACCTGGGAACCACCGTTCTCAACGATGTCTCGCTCGAGATTGGGGCCGGGGAGATTGTCGGCCTGGTCGGGCCAAACGGCGCCGGCAAGACCACGCTGCTGCGCATCCTGGCCACACTCACGTCTCCCGACGCAGGAGAAGCCTGGGTAAGCGGTTTCAATCTCAAACAGACGCGCGAGGTGCGTGCGCGCATCGGTTTCATGCCCGACGTTCTCGGGGTATATGATGACATGCTGGTGCGGGAGTACCTCGAGTTTTTTGCGCGCGCACATCATCTGCCGGAAGCCACGCGCAACTACTCCATCGACGAGACGGCGGCCATGGTTGGCCTTTCGTCAATGGCGACTCAACCGGTCGACGGGTTATCGCGGGGAATGAAGCAGCGTCTCGCCCTCGCGCGCGCCATGCTGCATCGTCCGGGCCTTCTGCTCCTTGACGAGCCCGCCAGTGGACTCGACCCCCTGGCGCGACTCGAATTGCGCGAGATTTTGCGACGCCTCCAGCGCAAGGGGGTAAGCGTGCTCATCAGTTCGCATGTCCTCGACGATCTCGCTGACATCTGCAACCGTGTTGCGATTATACGGGCGGGTCGCGTGGAATGCCTCGATGAGACCCGTCACCTTATCGAGGAACGTGGAGGACGTCGGGTACGCGTACGTACGACGTCTCGCCTCGAAGATGCGTATGAGTTTCTTCGTGCCGAACGCGGGGTGGAAGGCGTCCGATATGACAACGACAGTCTCGTGTTTCGGGTTGAAGGAACAAGCGAAGCCGACGTGGCGAAACTTCTCGCCAGGTTGGTCGGGGCCGGTTACGCGGTCGTGAGTTTTGCAGAAGAAAAGTCCACACTTGAGTCGGCGTACCTGAACGTGACGTGCGCAGGCGAAGGATGGGAGGGGTCCGCACCGTGAGCAGCAGACACGAAAACCCGGTGATCCAGGTGACCTTTCGACGTTCCGCGAGCCTTTTGAAGGGACCGAATCCAGTCGCTACCGCGATTTTGATCGGAGTTGCGTTTGCGATTGCGATTCTCGGCCCGATGTCGCTCGGGATCTGCGGATGCACGATGTTCACGCTTGCTGCGGTGGCCCTGATCCTGGCCACGTCGCTGGGGGTCGGTAATTCGGCCTTGGGCGCGCTTACGTTGGAGCGTGAGAAGAAGACGCTCGACGCGCTTCGTCTGACGCAGCTTTCTGCGCACGAGGTGCTTTTTGGCAAGTTGCTGCCGGAGCTTGGCAACCTGGCGGTCATCGTGCTGATGCTGGCACCCACGGTCGTCGCCGCCGGACTCTGGGGGCCTGAGACCCTGACCGTCACGTTTGGTGCGGTGGCGATTGCCATCCTGGCCGGCCTGTTTGCCAGCGTTCTCGGTCTCTTTATGTCGAGTGTGTTCGAGACAACCTCCCAGGCCGTCGTGGCAGGCTGGATCGCGAAAGGGGTGTGGCTCATCCTCACCCCCGCGCTCGATATGGTTGTGGGTGCGCTCCTCGTGCAGAACGTCTCTCCCCCGGTGTTTACATCCATCAATCCGCTGGCCGCTTTTGGCGTGCTTGATGTCCCCGAGGCCGCGGTCGGAACCCGGCTCCTTCTGCCCCTGCTGTTTCCTCTTGCGACCCTGGTCGTGGGAGGCTTGTTGTGGATGATCACGGCTCGGCGTTACGCATCGGGGATGGTCAGTGGGGGAGGGATGCGCGACCGTGTCGTGCACTCCGTCTACCGTCGTGGCTTCGGTCCGGATGTCTTGCAACGCTGGTTTCCTGGCTTTCGCAACAACCCCGCGTTCGTGCGCGAACTGGCCTCGCAGGTGCGGGCGGGTGCGGGCCGATGGCCGGGCTACCTCGTCTTTGTGGTGCTGTTCCTGGCCCCGAGCTTCTATTCTCGCTCCTGGACGTTGAACGACCTTGCGCTTGCGAATGCAGCGCATTCCGGTCCGGCCGCGTCGCTGTGTGTCGAGGACTCCGGGTCCGGTCCGTCAGCCTCTGAGCAGGGTGGCGTTGCGGGTACGGGCTCGGGCGTACACCTGGCGACCTGGGTGCCAGCCAGTGGAAGCGAGACGCACGGCACCCGCGTGGACGCTGTGCTCAAAGGCCATACCTCGACCGGTTGCCTGCGTCTGTTTCTTCTGCAGTCCCTCGGCGTGCCACTGCCAGCCGATCAGTTGTGCTTCATCGTGCGCAAGCCCTCCAGTATTGACGCGCGTCAGATCGAAAACGTGCACGTGGAGACGGCCGACCAGGTGGATCCGCGCGCGGCGGCCCGTTTCGGTCTTGGTCCGCAAGCCGATGTGCGCCCTCTTGAAAAGGGCCGCCGTGAAGCCGCGGAAAGGGCCTCGTTGCGCGTCGGGATGGTCGGAGCAATCGTCCTTCTGTTGCTCTACGTCTCGATTCGATACTCGGCGTTTCTGGCGACGGCGGTTACCGGAGAGCGTGCTCGTCGCACCTGGGAGGATCTGGCGTTGACCGGAATCCCGGTGCGTGAGGCGATGAAGGGGAAGGTCCTGGGAGCTGTCCTCTTGCCGGTCTTGCAGATGACACTGGCTTTTCCCGTGCTGACGGTGTTCGTCGCGATGGGAAACCTGACATTTGGCGAGGTGTGCGCGCTCTACGTGTATGCGCTCGCAGTATCGCTTGCCGCGACCACCCTGGGTCTCTGGGCCTCGGCGCGAACGGCAACCTCCCACGATGCCAACCTGCGTGCACTGAGCATGGTGCTGGCAGGTTTTCTGGTGTTGCCTGTGTTGCTCCCTCTCGTGAGCGGATATGCTTTCTTTGGCGTTCAAGTTAATG
>JAJXVI010000136.1 GCA_021782195.1 bacterium
TGCTCGTTGCCAAGGACACGGACAGCCCGTTTCGGTTGCTGGAGTCAAGCTGTCGCATTGCAGAGCCGTCACCCGAACTCGATCGTCTGCTGGCTGACGTTGAACTTCAGAACCGAATTGCATTGACCGGGATGGCGCGGCGCAGACCGGCAGTACTCTCTCCCGGTGAGGGGGCCCTAGCCCTGGATGCGGGAATATCGGAGCCTCTGTTGCGCTGCGGGGTGATGGCCTGTCTGGCAGTTCCGCTGATCGCCCGTCGTCGGATCATCGGTGTCTTGAACTGTTTTACAACGTCGCGTGGCTCCTTTGAGCCGCAGGAGGTCCGGCTCATGCGCAGCTTCGCAGATCAGGCTGCCGCAGCGCTGGAAAATGCTCGATTGCATGAAACGGTGAAGAGACGGCTGCACCAGCTCGGAAGTCTGGTCGAGGTAGCCAAGACCATCACCTCCTCGCTTCGGCTCGACCGTGTGCTTGAGACCGTGACCGACCGGGTCTTGCGGGTCATGAACGCGGACGCTTGCGCAATCATGCTCGCGGAACATCGCACCGGTCGTTTGCGCATGCATACGACGCGCGGTCTGGGGCCCCACCATGCGGAACGCACGTTTCCGGTGGGGAGCGGCTTTCTTGGTGCGGTTACGCGTGCCGATCATCCCCTTCGTCTTGTCGATGTGAACGGTGGGCCAGACGCGACCCAAGGGGAGAACGACTTTCCAGACGCGGTACGCCGAGACGGTCTGAGGACGATCCTGTCTGCTCCGTTGCTGGTGCGCGGTAGACTTACCGGCGTTCTCAACCTCTATCATCGTGCACGCCGCCGTCACGAAGAGGCGGAAATCAGCCTCCTGAACACCCTTTCCTCGCAGGCTGCGATTGCGATCGAGAATGCCCGTCTGTACGAGGAAAAGAATCAGGTTGCTCGTTTCCTGCGCAGCATTCTGCTTCCTCGTCAGCGCTTGACGCATTCCCGGATTGAGGTGGGGCACCGGTTCATCTCGTCGTCAGAACTTGCAGGTGATTACTATGACGTCTTCCCGCTCTCGAAAAGCAGGGTGGCCTTCT
Organism: bacterium; assembly: GCA_021782195.1. GTDB lineage: Bacteria > Vulcanimicrobiota > Xenobia > RGZZ01 > RGZZ01 > JAJXVI01. The sequence continues at coordinate 1,063 of JAJXVI010000136.1, forward strand.
GCATTGCCGACGTTTCAGGAAAGGGACCGAAGGCCGCCATCTACGCGGTTCGAGCCAAGTACATCCTGAAATCGTATGTCCAGGCCGGGTACTCGCCCCGAGAAGTGGTCACCATGCTGAATCGGCTCCTCACGCCTGAGACCGAGTGCGAGATGTTCATCACGCTGTTCTACGCCGAGGCGGACCTCGTTCGCGGACATCTCGACTATACTTCGGCCGGTCACGAGCCCCCGATTCAATGGAACGCTGCGAACCGGAGGATGCGCTTGCTCGAGCCCAGTGACCTCGTGGTGGGGATCGATCGCGACCTGGAATATCTGCAGTGTCGCGTACCTGTGGGCGGCGGGGATCTTCTGGTTCTTTACACCGACGGTGTTACCGAGGCGCGGCCCCCCGGTGGAGGCGAAATCTTCGGCACGATGCGTTTACAGCAACTGGTGGAACGTTACTGCGACCTGCCGGCGCGTCAGATTGCCGATCACATCACACGCGAGGTGCATCGTTACGCGGGGCGCAGGTTCAGTGACGACTTCTCGCTCATGGTGATTCGCCTGCTGCGTTGAAGGGCACTGCGCGCCTGGGACAGTCGCGCGCTTCGGCCCACAAGGTGAGTGCAAGCTGCGGAAATCCTCGCTCCGTCCTGGTCGCTTGACAGGTTCAACCCGCGCCGTCCCCTCGCGAGCTGCCCCCCCCGCCGTCCCCTCGCGCGATCCCCGGGGACGCACGCCGGGTGGCGTCCTCGGGAGCCCTTCGTGCGCTCCCGCGCGTCGCTTGCGCGTGAAGGCCACGGAGCGAAGGAGCGGGGACTGGCGATACCCCTTCCCATCGGCTGCAGGAAGGCGTCCTGGCGCGTGCCGAAGCGACCTTGCGTGAAGTGCCGTCTTGTATTGCTATGTCTCCTTTTTCTCATTTCTTTCGAGTGTGCTGCGCGCGCTCACGGTGGCGAGGCCACCTGGAAGGAACTCTCACCGATTCATCCCAACAAGCGGACGCCATTCTCGTTGTTGTGGGCTCCGGGGGGCGAAAAACTGATATCTCTCGTGCCCGCGGCGTGGTATGACCGTGTGGACCGGCGCTTCAGGGAGTGGCCGGATCAGGTCGATGTCATCGACCTTGCCCGCGGGCGAGTGCTCAAGCGCCTCCACAACCAGGGTCAGGATCTGGTTGCGGCGGCGTGGATGCCTGACGGCCGCCTGGGCGTCGTGTTCAATGAGCGCGGGGGATCGCAGAAATTTTCGACGTGGGATCCGACGACGTGGAAACGAGCGTCCCTGCGAACGCTCTATGTGCCCCATCAGGGTCCCGGAGGAAGCATCGAGCACAGTGGCGCCGTTGGGAAGTTCAGCCCGGACGGTACCCTCTTTGTTGGACACTACGGTCACTGGCAGGGGCGGGTCGTTCCACCGCTCCGATACGTGTGCACCACGATTGTCTGGCGCACGTCGGACTGGTCGGTGGCGGGTACCTGGATGCGACTGCGCGGTGGGGACAGTCCATTTCTCGGATTTGTGGGAGGCGATCATCTGCTCGCCGACAGTCCGACGGTGCTACCGAACCTGGAGGCGGATGTGCGTTACAGCACGATCGAGACCGTGAGCAGGCTGACACTACCGTATTATCGACTGTCGCACGGGAAGGCGACGCAGGAGGCCCAGGTGAGTCTGTGGGGCCCGATCTCCGCACACGCGTGGTCGGCCGACGGACGCATGCTCGCCACGGGCGTCATCAACAACCGCAACGGTTCCCTCTTTGTTCGCAGGGTTCGAATGGCACCTTTTGCTTCGCGCCGGGTGCTTGACGACACTGCGCGTCTGTCTGCGGACCGGCACTACACCGCAGTGGCATTCTCTCCGGACGGGCGCTGGCTGGCTGCCGGTCTCAGTGACGGACAGGTTCGGATGTGGCGCACAGCGACGTGGGAACCGGCAAGAGAAACGGTCCGCCACAGGTTCGGTGTCAGTCTGCTTTCCTTTGCCCCGGACAGTCACCTTCTGGTCGCGGCCTACGACGACGGTCGCCTGCGACGCTGGCGGCTCGGACCGTGACCGGCCGGCGCGCGCGAGCCGCCAGCGTCGCGCCAACGGTCACGGCTGCTCCGGCAGCGTCTTGGCGCTTACAGGTGAAGCGTGCGGGTCCGGTATTCCTTCCAGGGCTTGAAGCCTGCGGCGCCATAGAATTTCAGCAGGGCCGTCTCGTCCACCACCATCTGTGCCACGCCTCGGGTCCGCAGTCGGTCGATTGCGGCGCACAGGAGGGCGAAACCAAGGCCGGTGTTGCGCACATCGGGCGAGATGCCCATCGGGCCAAGTCCACCCCAGGGCGCCGACATGGCTCCCCTCCAGTAGATGCTCGGACCGAGCCGCTGCGACCCGTTGTGGTAGGTGTGCGCGAAGCCAACAACACGATTGCCGATGGTGATCAGCAGAATGTCCTGTGGCGATCTCTCCTGCTCCAGACGCAACTGTGTTTCGTAGAGCATGCGTCCGGGGAAGGTCCGGGATAGAAAATCCATCAGGGCCTGGGTCGTGTGGGCCGTGCAGGGGGCAATACGAAAACTCGGGTTGCGCACGTAGATGCGCTCCACGGTCGGGGGCTGAGTGAAGCCACGAAGGTCCAGTTGCAGATCGTAACAGGGGGAGTCTGCGGGTATCCAGCGATGGTGTTCAAAAAAGGCCTCTGCTGCAACGTGGCTGGTCGGCACTCCCGGAAAGAAATGTCCGGGGTCGCCACCGACGTGGACGTCCCGAACCCCGCGGGTGCGCAACCACAGGTGGGCCTGTTCGAGAAGGCGCGTGCCGAGTCCGCGGCGCTGATGGTCTGGCGCTACGGCAATTGCGCTGATCCAGCCCTGCTCAGGGGTGCGAGGGGCGTACGCAATGGGGACCGAGAGCGCACGGGCTGCGACCAGTCCGCAGATGTTCCCGCCACTCTCCGCAAGAAATACGCCACCCGGGTCAAACTGCGGATCGTCATCCTGGTTCTGGCGCCAGAGGCGCAGGTCCAGTGGAAATTGATTGCCCATGGCGCGATTCCAGAGGGAAACGACCCGCTCTCCATCGGCCTGATAACCGCGATAGGGACGAAGGTCAACCTTGTTCAATCGACTGCGGAGCGGGCTTCCCGGAGGGCGCGCATGCGGCCGACAAGCGGGCCAGCTGCGGCAAGCACGAAGTTCAGGATGGTGTAGGGGACGGTAAAGCCCAGCGTGGCCAGCGGGAGCGAGTGCGTGACCGCAAGTACTGCCAGGGAGATTGCTGCCAGCGTGAGCGGGAGCCCCTTCTTCGGTCCGACAAAGGAGACCTTGAGGAACGGGATATCGCTGATCATGAGCAGACCGAGGATTACAGGGGCCAGCGCAAACCAGTGGATGTTGCCGGAGTGCTTCCAAACGTGGCTTTCAGAGATAACAAGACTGAAGGCCGCAAGGCTGAGCCCGGCAATCGGTATCGGCATTCCCTTGAACACCTTGCCCTGAGAGACCGGATCGTATCGGGCGAGTCGGGCCGCACCGCACACGAGATAGAGGCCGCAGGCGACGAGAAGTCCGACTTCCCACTCCTTGCTCATCGACAGGGCAAAGAACATGGGGGCGGTGCCAAACGAGATGAGGTCGGCAAGCGAGTCCAGGCGCTCTCCAAAGGCCGAAGTGAGGTTGCCTCGTCGTGCCAGGTAGCCGTCAAGAAAATCGCAACCAAAGGCGATGAGCAGTGCTGCGAGAGCCCACGAGTCCATCGTGTTGATCGCCATCTTGTGCATCATCATGGCGTAGAAGCCGCAGCACAGGTTCATCATTGTGAAGATGCAGGCGATGTTTGCAGTCCACACGTCAGATTCGATACCTCGCAATCAGGGTCTGTCCGGCGCGTACGCGTTGACCCTCCTTGACCAGAATGTTTGCCTGTCCAGCCGGAAGATATACGTCCGTTCGAGAGCCAAACCGGATCATGCCGAGTCGGTCGCCTGCTTCAACGGTGTCGCCGGTCTTGCACCACTGAACGCTGCGACGTGCCAGGACGCCACTGATCTGCGCCATTGCGACGGGTCCGCGTGGGGTTTCCAGCGCCAGCAGGTCCTTGCAGTTGTTCTCGCTGCGCAGGAACGCCGGAGCAAAACGTCCGGGAACCTTGCGGACTGCCACAAAGCGACCAGAGACGGGCCATCGATTGACGTGCACGTCGAACAGCGACAGAAAAACGGCGATGCGATCAGCTTCACCCTGTATCCACCAGGGTTCCACGACACGGTCGATTCCGAGCACGAATCCGTCTGCGGCCGATACGACCTCGTTGGTTTCAGCCTCGATGCGGACGTCCGGGTCGCGGAAGAAGGCCGCACTGGCGAGGGCCGTCGCCGCGCCGGCAAAAGAAAGAAACTTTGAACGGCGTGCAAACAACGCGCTTACGGCCAGGCCGCTGAGCACGATTGGCAACCCTTCCTGCCACGCTCTACGCTGGCAGGGCGTGGCGGCAGGTCGTGTCTTGGAGGTTTCTTGGGCGGGAATGGACGTTACCCCCGTTTCACAGCACGCGCTCTGGTCGCAAGCCGTGAGATATCAGTAGGAACTTGCTTGCACTATTCGCGACATTCGACGGACATCCTGTTTGTGGCAATCATCCCCTGCTTCGTTGCCCGTGTCAAATTCGAGCCCACGACAGACAGGCTGATGGGAGAGAGGTGTGGAAGCATAACCGTTGAACGAACTCTCGCCGGTTGCGATTTCTGGTTGCCTGGGTACGTAAGTCATCGACGGTGAGACGTGGCGCCGGTTCCTGGTGACCGCCGTCGCTGTGGAAGGCAGGTTCGTCTCCCTGGAGTGCCATGGGATCAGTTCGGTCAGACTCCTGGAGCTTCACGTTCGCATCCAGGGCGCTCGCCCGGCTGATTGCCGTGCCGCCTTCGGGCTACTGGCGTGCAATTCCGGAGTCAGGCTCCGGATCTGACATTCGAAGCAGGTAGAGTGGTTTGGAAGGCTGGATCAGGGATCTTCTCCTCATATACAGCTACTGGGCAATCGTGCTGCTGGTTGCGATTGAAGGGGATATCACCCTGATTGTGGCTGGAATGCTGGCGCACGACCAGTTGCTCGGATTCGGATTCTGCACGACATTCATTGCGGCCACGTGTGGGGCGGTCATCAGCGACCTGTGTGCGTTCATGGTTGGGCGCAGGGTTCGGAAGACCGTAACAAAGTCTGCCATCTACAAGAAGTTCTACCCGCGACTCGAGTGGATGGAGCGCAGGTTCGGGGCGTCCTCGATTGTTCTGGTCAAGTGGCTGTATGGACTGCGTTTTGCGAGTTCCATGTTCTGGGGCGTAAGCCGCATGGGGACGCTGCGCTTCCTGATGTTGACCCTTTTCAGTTGCTGCGTATGGGTCTTTACGCTGCTCGGCCTCGGCTGGTTGTTCGGAACGGCGGTCAGCACGTTCCTGACACGTTTTCAGTCGGTCGGGGCGGCGCTGATCTTTACCGTGGTCGGCGTGGTTGCGCTGCGGGCCCTTCACCACTGGTGGATTTCGCCGCGAATGCAGGAAGAGGCCGAGCGGGCCGGCCTGACCCACGAACTCGAGGCGGAGGAGGCCGCGGAGACCTCTCTCGAGGAGTGCCCGTGCGGTGAGCCGTTCGCAGCCGACGCCGCTCCCGCGGTCGACGCGGGTTTCGCTTCAGTGGACGCTCCCGGGGTCGACGTCGCTCCCGCGGACGACGCGGGTTTCGCTTCAGGGGACGCTTCCGCGGTCGACGCGGGTTTCGCTTCAGGGGACGCTTCCGCGGTCGACGCGGGTTTCGCTTCAGGGGACGCGGCAGGTG
>JAJXVI010000137.1 GCA_021782195.1 bacterium
GTAGAAAGTATAGTTGCCCGCATACTCTTCCACCACCCCGTCATCAAGCTCGATGATGCGATTCACGACGCGGTCGATGAACATGCGGTCGTGGGAAACCAGCAGCACGCTGCCCTTGAGCTGGGAAAGGTACTGCTCGAGCCATTCCACGGCCTGCAGGTCGAGATGGTTCGTGGGCTCGTCAAGCAACAGCACGGTGGGGGCCGTGAGAAGCAGGCGCGACATGGCGCCGCGCATCTGCCAGCCGCCGCTGAACTCGCGGCAGGGCCGGTCAAGGTCTTCCGGATGAAAACCCATGCCCGCCAGCACCGTGCGAATTCGGGCATCGATGGTGTGCCCCTCCGCGTGGTCGTAGCGGGCCTGCACCTGGCCATAGGTATTGAAACACTCCTGGAGCGCCTCGCCCTGCAAGGTCTCCATCTGCGACTCCAGGTCGCGCATCTGCTCTTCCAGGTCGTAGACCCAGGAAAAGACCGACTTCATCTCGTCGTAGAGGGTGCGCTCCGGGGCCAGTTGCCCCTCCTGTCCCAGGTACCCGATCTCGACGCCCGGACCGTGCGACACCGAGCCTCGGTCGGGGTCCATCAGGCCAGACAGGATCTTCAGCAGCGTCGTCTTGCCGGTGCCGTTTCGTCCGATAAGCCCCACGCGCTGACCTGGCTTGACCGTGAAGGTGACGTCGGAAAGCACCACCTGCCCTCCGAACGCCTTGTGGATTCCATTTGCCGCAATCATCAGAACCCGTTCAGCGCACCAGGGTCGGCTCGTCGGCCGTCTGGAGTTCCAGGCCCAGCGCGGCAAGAAACTCCTCGGCGTTGAACGCGGTGGAAAGCGACTGTACACCGGTGCGCCGAGGACCGTCGATAGCCAGCTTTCGGGCGGCCCACGCGAGCATGGTTGCGGTCGTCGAGAACACGCCCTTGCCCTGCACCACGGCCACCCGCTTGGACTTGTCTCCCTGCATTTCCGCCACGACCACGAACACGCTCGGATCGGAGCCGGTAGCGCGCACGTCCTCCTTCGCCCAGCGCCCCAACAGCAGGGCACCGACCGAAGCGAGAGGGGTCGCCATCATGGCCGCGTAGCGCCGCAGGGAGCCATCAAGAACGCGATAGGTCTCGACGGTCCGGACATCGGGCAGTTGCCGAGGCAGGAGGAACATCTCCCCTCCACTGATCCGGCGCCCTTTCATGGTTCCGCCGGGCCAGGTGAAGTCGCGCTTCTGCCCCAGGGTGACGGTGCGGGCCCCACGATCCACGAAAGCCTTGCACGGGGCGCACAGGGTTTCGGACATCGACCGACGCATCCCGCCGCTATCTGGCAGATCACGATACACGTACAGGACGTGTACCCCCCCCACCGGCTCCCACTTCCGGGCGGCCACGTTCACCATGAGGTCAACGAGGCCCGGGTTGACCGCCACTCCGTTTACCACCGCGACACCGGCCTCCGCCGCCGGGGAGGGTCTGGTGCTGCACAGTTCAAGATACGGGAACTCGTCGCTGGGATCGATCAGATGGGCCTTTGCGTTGATCGCACTGAGCATGAGCGGAACACCCAGCTCCTTGTAGGGCGATGAACAGTTCACCACGACTGCCGCTCCGTCACACATCACACGCAGTGACTTCGTGTCAGAAACATCGAACGACATGATGTCGATGGGTTGCCGAAAGCGCTTGCCGAGGTCCATCGAGAGACGCTCAAGGGCGCGCTTCTCACGTCCGGCGATGACGAGGCGAAACTCACCCTGGCCGATAAGCATCTCCAGGATTTTCTCGCTTGTCTGCCGTCCGGTATAACCGGTGGCACCGACGACAACAATCTTCTTCATAATCCATCCCCCAGGGTGAACTGTAGATACAGCCGGCGTTTCCCCGCCGGAGATCCCTGGCAGGACCACCCATGGCGGAACCGGTCAGCCTGATGGCTGCGCCTGCCGGTCACACGGCAACGCAAAACTCAGCAAGCCAGACTGCGGTTTTTCGAAAAGTGGGCCCGATTCCTCCCTACTGACGACATGACAGAGGCGGGTCTCTCGTTGAAACGAGAAAACCCGCCCGCCGGGGCTATCGAGACCCAGGCATCAGGGAGGTTCAGCGACCGTTGTAGAAGGTACGCCCTTCCTCGGCCATCTTCACCAGGATCCCTGCGGGCTCGAACGAGCGCGAGCACTGCTCCTTGAGTTCGCGCAGGCGTGCCACGACCTGGGGAATTCCGACCGTGTCCATGTAGCGGAACGGTCCACCCAGGAACGGCGGGAAGCCGAGTCCGAAGATGGCGCCGATGTCGCCGTCGCGCGGAGAGAGCAGGATGCCGTCCTCGAGGATCATCGCCGCCTCATTCATGAAGGCATAGGAGAGGCGGTCACTGATGAGCTTCGCGGGAATCTCCCTCCGATCGCGTCCGTACGGCATCTGATCGTAGACGGTAGGGTCGACTTCCTTCTTCTTCTTCGCATCTTCGTACAGGTAGAAGCCCTGCTTGTTCTTACGGCCCAGACGGCCCGAGCCAAACAGCAGGAAAGCCTCGTCCGGCGTCTGCATGCGATTGCCGAAAGCGTCGAGAATCACGTGGATGACCTTGGATGCCACGTCAAAGCCGACCTCGTCGATCAGCGCCATCGGGCCCACGGGGAAGCCGAAATCGCGCATCGCACGGTCAATCGCCTCGACGGATGCACCCTCCACAAAGACCTTGATCGTCTCGTTCATCATGGCTGCCAGGGCGCGGGTGGTGTAAAAACCCGGCCCGTCGCGCACCACGATGACCTGCTTGCCCATCTTCTTGCCAATCGCAAGTGCGGTGGCCACAACGGGGTCCGCCGTCTTGTCGGTAACGATGACCTCGAGCAGTGGCATCTTCTCCACGGGGGAAAAGAAGTGCATCCCCACGACGTTCTGCGGACGGCTGCTGGCCTGCGCAATCTGGGCGATGGGCAGCGAAGACGTGTTGCTGGCAAAAATCGTGTCGGGTCCGGTTACGGCCTCAACGTCACGCAGGACCCGCTGCTTGAGCGAAAGGTCCTCGAAGACCGCTTCGATGAGAAGGTTGCTGGTCCCGAAGCCGGTGTACTGATCGGTGACCGAGAGCAGTCCCATCGCCATGTCCTTCTGGTATGGGCGAATGTGACGCTTCTTGACCTTGTCCCCAAAGTACTTCGCGGCGTATCCGGCGGCCTTGCTCGCCGACTCCATGTCACGGTCCTTGACGCGCACGCGCACGCCCTTGTCGGCCAGGAGCGTGGCGATGCCTCCACCCATGAGACCTCCCCCGAGCACGCCAACCTTCTCCACGGGAAGCGGCGGGACGACGTGGCCCTCGCGATCCTTCCAACCTTCGCCTTTCATGGCGGTAGTGGCAAAGAAGAGGCGCATCAGGTTGCGCGCAACCTCGCTCACAGCGAGCTGCCCGAAAAAGCGCGACTCGATGTCGAGTCCTTCCTGGAACGCGTGACCGCGACTGTAATAGACGGCCTCCAGTGCCAGGTAGGGCGCCGGATAGTGCGACCCGACCTTCTTCTGCAGGCTTTTCTTGACCTGACGGTACATCATGGCACGGCCCGGCATGGTCGCCTGAAGCACCAGTTGTCCCACGCTGACGGCCGGGCGCTTCTCGGAAGCGGGCTGGATGGGAATGTGACCCAGATCCTGCGTAGCGCGCGCCAGCGCGCGGGCAACCTGACATGCGCGCTCGCGCAACACTTCACGCGGGACGACCTCGTGTACCAGGCCCATCTTGCGGGCACGGTCGGCACGTACGCGTTTGCCGGTCAGGATCATGTCGAGTGCAGCCTGCATTCCGACGAGACGCGGCAAACGCTGCGTTCCACCGGCTCCGGGCAGCAGCCCCAGTTGCACTTCTGGAAGCGCGAGTTGCGTGCTCGGGTCGTTCGAAGCGAGACGATAGCGGCATGCCAGTGCAACTTCCAGTCCGCCGCCGAGGCACGCGCCGTGGATCGCCACCACGGTGGGCATCGGAAGGTTCTCGAGACGGCACAGCAATGCGCTCCCCTCTCGACTGATCCGCTCGCCGTCTTCCGCGGTCCTCACGCGTGCCAGCATCTTCACGTCGGCACCTGCGATGAAGCCGTCCGACTTACCGCTCAAAAGCACGAGCGCCTTCACATCGGTGCTCGTCTCCAGGCGCTCGATCACCTCCTGCATCTCGGCAGACAGCGCCGCAGACAGGGTGTTGACCTTCTCACCGGGGGCGTCGATCGTCAGCACGCCCACGCCGTCGGCGCCAATTTCAAGGTTCGTGATGCGGGGAGCCTCTATGGTGTCGGTTGTCATTGTCCTCGTATCCTCTCTCAAGCTCGCTCGATGACCATGGAGACCCCCATTGCGCCGGCCGCGCAGATGGTGATCAGGGCGTGGCGACCCTCACGACGGTCGAGTTCGCGCGCCGTGGTGAGCAGCATGCGGGCGCCCGTTGCGCCAAACGGGTGACCCAGGGCAATAGACCCGCCGCACACGTTGAAGCGATCCATGTCGACCGCGCCGATAGCGGCATCTCGTCCCAGTTTCTCACGCGCAAAGCTCGTCGACTCCCAGGCGCGCAGGTTGCAGAGCACCTGCGCGGCAAACGCCTCGTGCATGTCGATGAGGTCGATGTCGGAGAGCTTGAGGCCGACCTGATCGAGCACCTTTGGCGTGGCGTACGAGGGTCCCATCAACAAACCTTGCTGAGGATCCAGTGCCGCGTAGGCCCAGCCTTTCAGGTACGCCAGTGGGCGGAAGCCGAGTTCTTTCGCCTTCTCCTCGGTCATGAGGAGCACTGCCGCGGCGCCATCGGTCAGACCACTGGAATTTCCGGCGGTAAGCGTACCATACTTGCGATCAAACGAAGGCTTGAGTTTCGAAAGCGCTTCCACGGTGGTATCCGCACGCACGTAGCCGTCAACAGTGACCGGACGCTGATCCGGCGGTGCGAGGACGGGAGCGATCTCAGCCGTCAGGCGACCATCGCTGATGGCCTGGTGCGCGCGCTGATGGCTCATCACCGCGAGACGGTCCTGGTCTTCGCGCGAGATGTTCCACTTGCGCGCCATGTCCTCGGCGTGCTGCCCCATCGTGAGCCCGGTGGAGATCTCGGTCAGTTCGGGCGCCTGTGGCAACAGATCTTTCTTCGGGTTGACGCGTCCGAGCGCCGCCATGCGCTGCTGCACGGTCTTTGCCTTCTGAAACGCCATGAGCGCCGACACGAAGTTCTTGCTGTAAGGAACCGGCACGTTCGAGAGTGACTCGGTGCCGCCCGCGATCACCACGTGATTGCGACCACACAGCATCGACTCGGCGGCCGAGGTCACGGCCTGCAGGCTCGAAGCACATGCTCGCCCGAGCGTGTAGCCTGGAATGCTCAGGGGCAGTCCGAGCGACATGATGACCTCGCGCGCCACGTTCGGAGTGCGCGAAGGTGGAAGCACGGACCCCATGACGACCTCGTCGAGATCACGGGGACGCAGGTCGCTGCGCTCGATGAGTTCCTGCACGGCACGGCGCGCAAGATCGAGCGCCGTCAGGTGATTGTAGTCTGACCACGACTTGACAAAGGGCGTGCGAACCCCGTCAACCAGGGCGATACGCGTCATTGATTAAGACTCCTCTCAAGAGCGCCCGACTCGCCGCGCTCGCGCAGCGTGGGCAACATGGCCACACGCCTGCCGCAGTCGGTCGGAGAGGTGCGGTTGTTGCGCGCTTGCAGCGGATGTTCCGACACTGTGCAGGGGTCCCGGCCAGGGCGCGACAGTATTCTTCGGGATGCTACCCCCTCCTGCGCCAGACACTGAAAATCACTCAGTCGAGGGAACTGCCTCCCTCACCTGTGGGGCTCGGGACGCGGCGTCTCGTGGGGGTCGGAATGCAGCGTGTCCTGTCCGGACCCGGCCGGTCTCCCGATGCGGAAATCGCCACACGCCACAGTCGTTCCCTTCTCCACGTCTGAATCGGTCACGGTGACGGTGCGAGTTTCCCTCCCCACCGTCACCTGATAGGGAGCGCTCGCCTGCACCAGGCTCGAAGGCGTCACTCCGGTCGCATAGGGGACGGTCACCGAGAAATGGCCCGCGGGCCCCGCCGTGGTTTCAACGCGCCACGACAACAACCGACCGGTGACCTCGCTTCGCAGGGGGATCTCCACCGAAACCCGGGCAGCCGCAGGTGCAGCCCCGGTCAGACGCGCCCCTCGCACGCACTCAAAAACCTTCACCGTCGGAGCAACGGTCACGTCATAGAGCGTCCGATTCTCGGTACGCTGAATTCCGTGACTGGCGGCCAGGCTCAACAGGGGAAGACGGTTGCGAAGATCCACGGGTAGAGACTCACGCAGGACCTCCCCACCGGCGGTTCCTCCGGTGGCGAGCATGGCCGTCGCGCACAGGCCCGGGCTTTCATAGACCAGGCGAAAGTGAGCCAGGCCTTCCGCGTCGGCGCCGTACAATCGAATGAGCATGGTCCTACGGAATCGGTCGTTATAGTACACGAGACCGCCACGCGTCTTGACGTAGTCACTCATCTTCTTGCCGACAGCCTTTGCCTCACTCACGAACAGGTCGGAGGCCATCCGCGAGTCGACCACGATGTAGCGAATACGCTCGCGGAGCAGCATGCGAGCGGCGGCCTCAGGAGACGAAGAGAGGAACCATCCGATCTCCCGCTTGGACGTGGTCTCGCTGGCCAGCACGGGACGTTTCGCGAGAAATGTGATCCAGTGCCCGTAGTCCCACGACGAAAGAACCCCGTAGGCACCGGCAGGCCATTGAAACGCCGGAGTGGCCGGCG
>JAJXVI010000138.1:0-4777 GCA_021782195.1 bacterium
TCGACAGTTCCAGCACCGCGGCCAAGACAAAGTCAGGCATATGTGGCGCTTCGAATGCGCCGTGCATAACCTGCTAAAATGCTACACCTCAGGTAAGTCCCTGGTCGCTGCGTAGCAGCCAGGGAACAAAGCGCGAGACTGTCTCCTACCAGGCAGGTCTGCGGCAGGCGCCGGCGGGCTACACGCCCGGCGAGCGGGTCCGCTTGAGCGATTCTCACACAGGCTGCTAGGCGACCACGCGCGCGCGCTCGAAGGTGCTCGCCGACAGTTCGTGGTGCAGGGCCCAGACGATGCCCATCGGACGCTCCCCCTGGGCGCTCACGAAGTCGGCCGGCCCGGCAAACGTGTACGGACTGGTGCTCCCGTACTGCCCCTTGATTGTATCGCGTACGAAAAGCAGTGCGTGTGTCCCGGTCTTCCGACCGTGCGACTGGTAGCGCAGCCCGGTCGCGGATTCTGCCCGTGTGGTGCTCTGCGACTCCCAGTGGAAGCGTGACGGAGAGATGGCGTGGTCACGGTACATCGTGGTGGGGGAGTATTGCTTCTCTGACTTCTGGAGCGTCACGAACAGCGCGTCGTGTCCTCCCGGAGACACGTGCATCACGCCTTCGCGGATGCGCGTGCCGCCGTCAGGCCCCATGCGTCCGAAAGCGGCCATGATCTCGTCGAGCGTGTAGGTGCCGTGCACGCGCAACGGCGCGTCCGCGAGCCCTCGCAGGTCGTGGAGCGGCCAGGTCATTTCTTCGGCACGGTCATCGAGTGTGTCTAGCAGTTCCAGGAGTTCTTCTCGTAGCATCTGGTCGTCTGAGAGTGCGCGCACACCCTCTTCCGCCGTCAACCGTTTTCCGGCGAACAGCGAGACGTGAAGCATGGCCCAGAGCCGTCGCTGTCGCACGCTCCACGCGCGGACATCCACCTTCCCGGTCGTCACGTTGCGATAAAATTCCAGCCGTTCTTCGTCGTCGACGTGGACCAGCCCGCGCAGCGTCCCGAGACGGCGCGCGGCGTCCGCGCCGTCCGCGTCGGGCGCACCACCCGTCCCCGCGACTTCGTCCGCGTCGGGCGCGAAGCCCGTCCCCGCTGCGCCGTCCGCGCGAGGATGGGCGGCGTCGGGAGTGGGCGGATCACCCAGAACGCCAGCTTCGCGCCGAAGCGAGGTCCACGAGCGGGTGCGGTCCGCGCCGTAGATGTCGCGCAGTTCGATCTCCGCGCGCTTCACGAACTCGCGCAGCGGCAGGGGCCCCGTCCCCCGCAGTTCTTCCACGAGCCATCGGCGGCTCTGCACGAGCGCCGTCCGCAGATTTTCGAGCACGACGTCCCGGGCCTCGCGTTCGAGGCGGATTGCGCAGCCCGACGGCAGGAACGGGAACCCCTCCTCCACCTGGCGCCGCACCTCGGCGCGCGTGCCCGGCAAGAGCGCCGCGAACCGAAGGTCGAAGCGGAACTCGCGTCGGGCCAGTCCGATGAAGTCGAGCACCGTCAAACACGGCTTGCCTTCGTGGAGGCGCAGGCCTCGCCCGAGCTGCTGACAGAAGACCGTGGCGCTCTCGGTCGGGCGCAACAACAGCACCGTGTCGACTTCGGGGATGTCGACACCTTCCCCGAAGACGTCCACGGTGAAGAGCGCGTTGACCTCTCCGCGTTTGAGGGCGCGAACGGCTTCCTCCCGTTCGGGTACGGGTGTGTCTCCCGTGACGGATCTCGACGGCAGGCCTCGTCGCGTGAAGTCGTTCGCCATGGCGCGGGCGTGGTTCACGCTCACGCAGAATCCGATGGCCCGCATGCGCTGCGGGTCGAGCAGGTGGCGACCCAGTGCTTCGAAGATGCGGGCCGCGCGCGCGTGGTTTCCGGTGTAGAGGTTGTCGAGACGGGTCGTATCGTAGGCGCCGCGCTTCCACGGTACTTCCCGCAGGCTCACGGGGTCCGCCACTCCGAAGTACTGGAACGGGCACAGCAACCCCCGCTCCAGGGCGTGCCATAGGCGCAGTTGCGCGGCAATGCGGTGGTCGAACCAGTGGAGCACGGACACACCGTCGGCTCGTTCGGGGGTTGCGGTGAGTCCGAGCAGGACGGCCGGACGAAGGTGCTCGAGGAGGCGGTGATACGTGGGGGCCGCGGCGTGGTGGAACTCGTCGACGATCACGACGTCGTAGGCGTCGGGCGGGAGTTCCTCGAGGTTCTGCTGACTCAGCGTCTGGATGGACGCGAATACGTGTCGTGCGTCGACAGGACGCTTCCCGCCCACCATCACTTCGCCGAAACGGGAATCTCGCAGCACCAGCCGAAAACAGTCGTGCGCCTGGCGCAGGATGTGTTCGCGATGAGCCACGAACAGGAGGCGGTCGCGGGTGTTGCCCCGCTGTGCCCGCAGTCGTGCATAGTCAAACGCCGCAATCATCGTCTTTCCCGTGCCCGTCGCTGCCACCACCAGGTTGCGATACCGGTGGTGCACCTCTCGCTCGGTCTCGAGGCGCTCGAGAATTTCACGCTGAAACGGGTACGGCCGAACGTCGACGAACCACCCTCCCGCGCTGTCGTCACGCGTGCCCGCGGCTTCGAGTCGGCTCGCGCGGTCGAAGCGTTCCGCGTCGCGGTCGGGGTCATAGTCCTCGAAGTCGGGCGAATTCCAGTACGACTCGAACGTGCCGCGAAACTTCTGGAGGATGTGCGGTGTGTCGACGCCTGAGACACGTACGTTCCATTCCACTCCGTCCACGAGCGCGTTCGTGCTCAGGTTCGACGACCCGATGCATCCGGTTGAGAAGCCGGTTGCGCGTTCAAACAGCCAGGCCTTTGCGTGCAGGCGTGTGCGTCGGGTGTCGTAGGAGACTTTGACGCGGACGGCGTTGTCCGAGGGGCAAGCGTCCGCTCCGATGCGCACGAGGTCGTCAAGCACGCGTCGGTCGGTCGCGCCCAGGTAGCACGTGGTGATCACGCGCATCTGTCCGCCGCGTGCGAGGAAGCGGAGAAGTGCGTCGCGCACGATGCGCAGGCCCGTCCACTTGAGGAAGGAGCAGAGCAGGTCGACCCGGTCCGCGCTTTCGAGTTCGCTGCAGACCGCAGTCCCGATGCTGTGATCGCGCGGGCCGTTGACGAGAAGTGCACTCGCCGACAGCGGGATGGCGGGACGCGGTGCGTGGTTGCCGTCGAGGGACTGCGGGCTGACGGAGAGCAGTTGCAGCGGACCGTTTTCCACGACGTCTTCGGCATCGACGGCACCGGCGGCGTCACGGCCATCAGTGCGGGCGAGCAGTGACAGCACCGCGTTTGCGAGGTCGACCTGACGTTGTGCGGCGTCGTCCCCGCGCACGGTGTGCAGGCGGCGCAGTACCGCGTCGTGGAGGTAGCGGGCGAGTACGGATGGGATGTCGGCCGCATCTACTTCATCGGCGTTGTAGTGCGCCGTCGCGGGCAGGTGGTCAAGAGCGCGTCGCAGATCCGGGGTGATCAGACGCTCGTAGATGCCGTACGGAAGCTGGGACATGGGGAGAACTACGCGGGCGGTGCACGTATCACCTGGCTCGCGGTGTTGCTTGCCCGGGTTGTTCGAAACCCACCAGGCTGGCGCTATTTCAGCGCTTCGCTGGAATCGCTGAGCACCGTCTTGAGCTTGCTCAACGCCTTTCCCTGCAGACGTGAGACGTGCATCTGCGAGATTCCCAGGATGCGAGCGGTTTCACTCTGGGAAAGGCTCTCATAGAAGCGCAGGTAGATGACCAGGCGCTCCCGTTTTGACAGGTGCTCGAAGGCGCGCTCGAGGACGACCCGATTTTCCACGTTTTCAATCTGCAGGTCGGCCCGGCCGAGATAATCGAGAAGGTTCGAAACTTTCTTGTCTTCGTCACTCTCGATCTCGGTGTTGAGCGACAGCAGGTTGTACGCCTGACCGAGTTCGTGCGCTTCAAGAACCTCTTCATCAGAGAGCTTGAGGACCTCGGCAACCTCGTGGATGGTCGGCGCGCGCCCCAGGTTGTTGGTGAGGTTCTCGGTCACGCGCATGACCGAGACTTTGAGTTCCTGCAGGCGGCGTGGCACTTTGAGCGCCCAGGCCTTGTCCCGGAAGTAACGCTTGATCTCGCCAATGATGGTGGGGGTTGCGTAGGTCGTGAGCTCGGCGCCCACGGCCACGTTGAAACGCTCGATCGCCTTGATGAGCCCCAGTGCGCCGACCTGCTGAAGGTCTTCGATGGATTCACCACGGTTGGAAAACTTGGCCGCGATGAAGCGCACCAGATTCATGTGCATTGCGACGAGTTCGTCACGAATGGCGGGGTCGCGCGTGCGTGCATAGGCATCGAAGAGTTCGTGCACCCGTGCCTTGTCCCAGCGCTGGGCTGTTCGATGAGCGGGTTTCACGGGCGACCTTCGCCGTTCAATGCGTGCGTCATGTGCAGGCACGTACGTCCGGAATCTTCCGAACTGAGCGTGGTCGTGTCCATCAGGGCCTCGACAAGGGTCAGGCCCACGTCAAAATCATCGAGAGCGAAATCCGGCAGGCGGTCGCCGGCCACACCGCCGGTGTGCTCGCGTGGTGAGTCAGACGCTACCGTGGTACTGATCACGTCGATGGAGACGGATTCTGGAGTGCAATCAAAGTCAACCTGCAACGCCGTCTCGCTTCGGGCCTGCCGAATCAGGTAGCTGCACGCCTCAGTGACTGCCAGCTTCAAGTCTTCCGCCAGATCAAACGAATAGCCCGTCTGACTGGCGATGCCAGCCACAGCAAGTCGTATGACGCCTACGTATTGCGCCAGACCGGGCACCCGCAGGGGGACGC
>JAJXVI010000138.1:4787-6777 GCA_021782195.1 bacterium
GCCGGCCTGCCGACGCGGTCATGCGGCTCCGACGAAGCTCCCCAGTGCTTCTTCCTCGTCTTTGTAGATATCAAAAATCTTGATCAGACCTGTGATGTTGAAGATCTTCCGGATCTGAGGATTGGTGCAGATAAGCACGATCTTTCCGCTCTTCTCGCGGACCTTCTTGAGCGCGCCGATGAGCACACCGAGACCGGTGCTGTCAATGTAACGTACCCCTTCCAGGTTGATCACCATGTTGAAGTGACCCTGGTCGATGAGTTCATTGATGGTCTCCTTGACGCGGGGAGACGTATAGACATCTATCTCCCCCTGCACTTCCACAGCATACGCACGACTGTCGAGGGGCCGCGTATTCACCTTGATGTCCACTGGAGATCCTCCTTTCGCACGTGGCAACCGGTCGCCCCGTGGGAGACCGGTGCCGGGTCCTTCTACACGGTTCCTGCAGCTCCGCCGGTGGCCTCGTCGCTGTAGCGTTTCAGAAGCCTGGCCTCATCTTCGGCCTGACGTGCAAACGTCCGGTCAATGACCTGCCTGCCCTTCTGAACCCACTCGTCGGCGTCATCCTTCATTTCTGCAACCAGGTCGTGCGCCTTGTGTCGCAGGTCTTCGGCGCGAGTGCGCAAAGCGCCGCGTGTGTCGTCGCCCGATTGAGGTGCGAGTATCACGGCGATGGAGGCTCCCACCAGTGCTCCCACCAGCAGCCCGAAGACGAACCCGATGCCGTCCTTGCGATTGTCCATGAAGCATCCTCCTGTAGCCGCACACCCGACGGTGTCAACCTGGGTGCGCGAAATCTCATCTTCATTCACAAAACGTGGCTCTTGCACCGCACTCCTGCCATTTCACGAACAATTCCCCGGCATCTGCGGGGCAATGCGGAGAATCGTTCGCGTCACCTTGCCGTAATCCTGCACGCACGGTGAAGCGTCGGAATCCGTCGTCTCTTCAATTGAGGGCTATCTGGATCGGGCAGGTGGTCGTCGACGCGGGGGTTGTCGACGCGTCGGGAAAGTGTGCTGCCGACTCCAGTTTACCGTACCCCGTCGCCAAACCTGTGAAACCCGAATCCCGAGCGATCCTGCTGCCCTGCCACGGGAACAGCGACTTGAAGTTTGTGCCATCTCGTGGATTCGTCGTTCTGCGCAAGATCCCTCAGTCGTGTGTGCGATGATTCGGTGCAGAATACGGAGGAAGGGAGGTGGCTCGATAAGGAAGGGAACCGGCTGCTTGTGCGGTAATCTCCCCTTCTATGAGTGAAGGCCTGCTGACCCCGCGTCAGATGCAGATTCTCGAGGTCATCCGTCGAGCGGTTCGTGAGCGAGGCTTTCCTCCGAGCATCCGCGAGATCGGACAGAGGGTGGGACTGGCGTCGAGCGCCACTGTACACAACCACCTTCGCCATCTTGAGGAGAAGGGCTTTATCCGGCGCGATCCGTCCCGCCCGCGAAGCATCGAACTGTTGTGCGATCCGATTGAGGGCGCCGAGCAGGGGGGAAGGCTGCGTCCTCCGGCCGAGAACTCGGCCGATGTCGGATCCTATCCGGTTCTTGAAAACCTCGGGGCGGTCGCCGAAGGCAGGGAACCCGTGCGCGTTCCGCTTCCACGCGACCTGGTTGGAGGCGATGATGGATTCCTGTTTCAGGTTGAAGGTGACAGCATGCGCGATGCGGCCATTCTGCACGGCGACCTGGTGATCGCGCGCCGACGTGATGACGCTGAAGACGGTGACATCGTGGTCGCACTGGTCAACGACGAGGTGACCGTGAAGCGTTTCTTCCGCGGAAATGGATATACCCGTCTGGAGTCTGAAAATCGTCGCATGAAGCCAATCTACGTGCGGGACGCGCGGGTCATCGGCAAGGTCGTCGGTCTGATTCGTCGCCTGTACTGAGCCATCTCCTCGAACGTGGGGATCTCCGAATCGCGGGACGGTTCACTTCCTGTGCTCGTGCGAGTGCGTCGGAGTTGTGCTCGTGCGAGTGCG
>JAJXVI010000139.1 GCA_021782195.1 bacterium
CACGTACAGGGTGTGGCTGGGGGCCGTGAGCGTCACGCCTGGCGACGTGGTTGCCTTCGCTGTGACGGTGTGGGCTTCGTTTGCCCTGTCAAGGCTGGTACGGTTTGTTCTCGAGGAGGAAGTCTACCCCAGGCTCGACCTGGGACGTGGGATTCCATACGCGGTGTCAACCCTCGTGCACTATTTCATCCTGTTGATCGGTTTTCTTCTGGGCCTCGCGGCGCTCGGAGTGGAGCTGAACCGTTTTGCAGTACTGGTCGGAGCGTTCGGTGTCGGCATCGGTTTTGGATTGCAGACGGTTGTCAATAATTTCGTATCCGGACTCATCCTGCTTTTTGAACGGCCGGTAAAGCTGGGCGACCAGGTGCGCGTGGCCGACGTACAGGGCGCAGTGGAACGCATCGGCATTCGCGCAAGCGTCATCAAGACCTGGGACGGCGCCGAGGTCATCGTGCCCAACGGGAGCTTCCTGTCGGAGCGAGTGACAAACTGGACGTACTCTTCGGTGATACGAGGCCTGGAGGTTGCCGTGGTGGTTGAGTCGTCAGCGGCGGTGGAGGATGTGGCCGAGGCCCTGCGAAAGGCTGCGAACTGTGTCGACGGGATACGTAACGAGCCATCGCCACAGGTGATCGGCGACGGAGTCACGGCCTCGTCGCGGAACCTGCGCCTCAGGGCCTTCACCGATCGCTTCGATCAGGTCGATGCGGTCCGCAGTGCGCTGGTCTGGGCTGTGGAAGAGACCCTGCGCGAGGCCGGAATTGCGTGCACCGGAGTAAGCTGAATGAGCACCCACGACGAGGCAGGGATCTGTGGCAGTGCGTGTCAATCTCAATGTGTGACACAGGAATCTCCGGATCTCACCGATTTTGCTCTCTTCAGTGCGGTCACGCCTCAAGACGCGGAAGCGTTGCGCCGTACAACTCGCGTTCTGCGATGCGTCGCAGGTACACGCATTTTCGACTTTGGGGCACCTGTACTCGGCTTCTATCTGGTGCGCAGCGGACTGGTGAAGGTGTTTCGACTGTCACCGGCCGGGCAGGAGCAGGTGCTGGCGGTCATGGGGAAGGGACAGGTGTTCGCCGAGGCCGCGCTTTTCATGAAGGGATATCCGGCCAGCGCGGAATGCGTCGAGGACGCCGAACTGCTCTTTGTGGAACGGGTTGCCCTGCTGGCCCAGCTCGCGCATGACCCCGAGATGGCGCTCCGGATGCTCGGTGGAATGGCCTCGAAGTTGAGCAAGCTCGTGCATCTGGTCGATGACCTGACGCTGCGCGACGCGAGAGGACGCATCTGCCGATACCTGCTGGTGCTGGCCGACGAGTCGTCGGAGGGCGGCAGTCGCAGCACGGCCCGGGAGGAACAGCCGGACGTGGTGCGACTGCCGGTGAGCCAGACCCTGCTGGCGCGCCTGCTCGGACTGACGGGTGAGACCCTGTCGCGCACGCTCAAGTCACTGCGGGACGACGGCCTGGTGCAGCCGGTCTCGAAAGGAAGACTGCGCCTGTGTAACCCCGAGGCGCTCCGAGCCGTGGTCGGGGAAGTGCAGTTCTGACGGGAACCGGGCCCAAAGGCCGCACGGCTCAGGGCGTAAACCCGTCCGCATTACGCCTGAACAAACGCAACAGGGGTTGGAGGGGGTTTGAGCAGGAATGGACGTACGTGACCGGTCGGTCGAGTCGGATTCTGAGCCCTTCCCGGGTCGGGAGTTGTTTCTGTCTGGCGAGCGCTACGTCGCCAGACAGAAACTCAAAGAGGAAGCAGGGGTGACCACCTGGCTCGCTTTCGACGCCGAACGCGAGCAACAGGTCGTGATCAAAGCAGTCGAGATCAGTTCACTGTCAGCGAGTACGTTGCTCCGCACTGAACACGAAACGGAAGTGCTGCGCTCAATCGGAGCGGGCACGCCAGGCTCGACTGACCTCCCTTCCCCTTCCCCCGACTCGGCGCGTACGGATGACCGTCACGCACCCGCGCAAACGTCCGCGCCAGAACTGCAGCCGCACGCCGCGTTTCAGGCGCTTCTCGACACAGGTCGTAAAAATCAATTCTTCTTCATCGTGGTTCCATTCGTTCCGGGCGTCACGCTTGAAGCGCGCCTGAAAGTTGGGACGCTCTCGGTCGTGGAGACGCTCACGATCGGGTGTTGCATTCTCGAAGCACTGCAAACGGTCCACGAGCACGCGGTACTGCATCGCGACATCAAGCCTTCCAACGTGGTGCTGAATGAAGGCACGGTCGTGCACAGCGCCACGTTGATCGACTTCGGCCTGGCGCGCAGCGCACAGCTCAATGCGGCCACACGCGACGTGCCGGTGGGGAGTGGTTCCTACGTGTCGCCGGAACTGGCCGGCCTGCTCGCCACCGACGTCGGTCCACGCTCCGACCTTTATTCGGTCGGGGTACTGTTGTTCCAGTGCCTGTCCGGTCGTCTGCCTTTTGAAGGGAAAGTGCTGGGCGAGGTGTTGCGCAAGCACCTCACCACGCCGGCGCCGACCCTTCGCGGCCTGGGCATCGATGTGCCTCGTGCGGTGGACGAGGTGCTCGCGCGGCTGCTGCGCAAGGATCCACGCCAGCGCTACCAGTCGGCCGCTGCCGTGCGGGCCGACCTGTTCGAGATTCGACAGGCCCTTCTGGCCGGTCGGACGGAACCGGATATCGTCGCAGGTCAGCACGACCTGCGACGTACCCTTGCCGACCCCACATTCGTCGGGCGAGCGGGCGAACTGGCAACGCTCTCGCTTCAACTCGAGGCCGCTCGAAGCGGGAGAGGCGGACTCGTGCTTCTCGAGGCACCCTCTGGAGGCGGAAAAAGTCGCCTGCTCGAGGAGTTCGTCCACCGCAGCGTGGGGATGGGAGCGTGGGTGGTTCGCGGTCAGGCGCACGACCACGACACCGCCTCTCCGCTTGGAATGCTGGATGGGGTCGTCAGTGAACTGCTGTCGGTCGTAAGCCTGGAGTCCGGATTCCAGGATCGGCTGCTCCAACGCCTCGGCGACCAGCGTGATGCGCTTGTGGCTGCGCTGCCCGAACTCCGTCCCATCGTCGGGGAAGGCGCCAGCACGGGGCTCGGGCCGGAAGCCCACGGAGAGCACCGAACCCTGAGAGCACTGACCGGTCTGCTGCTCGCCCTCGGTGAACCGGCACGTCCGGCAGTCGTCCTGCTCGACGACTGTCAGTGGGCAGGCGAACTCAGTGTGCGCCTGCTGAAGTCATTTGCCGCGCGGGCGAGGAGCGAATCAGCTTACGTAACCGTTGTGGCGGCCTTCAGGGAAGAGGAGGTGCCGACAGAACACCCGTTGCGAGGGATCGTCGCAACGGTACACCTCTGCCTGCCTTCCCTGGTCGACGCGGAAGTCCGGGGACTGGTGGAGTCAATGGCCGGCAGCGTGCCCGACCACGGCCACGGGATTGTCGCCCGACTGAGCGAAGGAAATCCGTTCATGGTGGCCGAGGTACTCAGGGGGTTGGTTGAGATCGGCGCACTTGTGGACGAACCATCGGGATGGCGAATGGATACGCTCGCCCTCGCCGACGTGCGCTTTTCGAGCCGCGGCGCCGGTCTGCTGGCCCGCCGACTTGACTTGCTCGACACTCCGGTCAGGCAGGTCCTGCAGACAGGTGCGGTCCTCGGCGTGCACTTTGACCTAAACGCGGTCGTGGCCCTGACCAGGCAGGAACCCGGCGCCGTCATGCAGGCGCTTGAAGAGGGACATCGACGACATCTTCTCTGGCTTGATGCCAGTGGTACGCAGTATGCCTTTGTCCATGATCGATTGCGCGAAACCCTGTTGGAGGGAATCCCCCACAGAGAGCGTCAAGCGCTTCATCGGGCCGCGGCGATCTACCTCGAGTCACTCGGCACGCCGTGCGACACGCGTCGAGTCGGAATACGAGCGGCTCAACACATTTTCGAGATCGCCTATCACTTCGACCAGTCGGGAGAGCCAGAACGAGCGCTTCCCTATGCTTTGCAGGCCGCGGCGGAAGCGCGGGCCAGAAGCGCGTTTCAGGCCGCTGAAAAACAGTACCGCATCGCATTGCGCGGCTGCCAGGAGGCCACCCGCCGTGAACAGCGACAGGCCGCAGTGTTCGGCCTTGGAGAAGTGCTCATGCTGCGAGGAAGCTATGACGAAGCCGCCATCTGGCTCGACACGGCGCTCGCCATGGCGGTCGATCCATTGGAGCAGGCACAGATTGAGGGACGACTGGGAGAACTGTCTTTCAAGCGAGGCGATGCGCACCGCGCGACTGTGGCGCTCAAGCGGGCATTGCGCCTGCTCAAGCGTTACGTTCCGTCAAGCCGTCCGATGTTCGTGCTCGCGCTTCTGTGGGAAGTCCTGATACAGTGTACGCACACGTTTCTGCCCCGCGTCACGACCAGGCGACGGAGGCGGGCCGATGCAAACGCGGATCTTCTTGCCGCCCACCTGTACAGTCGCCTGGCCTACGCATACTGGTTTGGAAACGGTATGATTCCCTGTCTGTGGGCCAATCTGCGCGAACTGAACCTGTCCGAGAAGTATCCGCCAACCAGGGAACTCGCCCAGGCGTATTCGGATCATGGTCCTGTCCTGACCATGATTCCGCTCATGAAGCGCGCCGCCACCTACGCGCGCAAGAGTCTTGCAATTCGACGCGACATGGGGGATATCTGGGGGCAGGGACAGAGCCACCACTTTCTCGGGGTCGCACTTTTCGCCGACTCGCGCTATTCCGAAGCACTGACGCATTTTCGTGAGTCAATTCGTCTCCTCGAGCGCACGGGCGACCGCTGGGAAGTCAACACTGCCAGATACCATCTTGCCTTCTGCCTCTACCGCATGGGGGAACTGCGCGGTGCCATCCAGGCCAGTCGGCAGGTTCACGAAGCAGGGCTTGAGATCGGCGACTCCTTCGCGTCCGGGGCCAGCCTGAACGTGTGGGCCAAGGCGTCAGGCGGAGAGGTCAAGGCGCGCCCCATCGCAATCGAACTCGCCCGCTGCAGCACGGATCAACAACGTCTGGCCGAAGTCTATCAGGCAAAGGCCATCCGTCTGCTGCACGCCGGGCGTGCGGACGAGGCGGTAACGACACTCGAAAAGGCCTGGGACGTCGTCCGGCGGGCCGGCCTGCGCACCGAACACGTGGCGTCGATTCCGGTCTGGCTTGCACAAGCCTGTCGCGTGGCGGTGGAAAGGTTGAGCGAGGGAAACGAGGACCGACGTCGCGACCTGCTCGGACAGGCACGGTACTGGACACGGAAGGGCCTGAGCCTGGCCCGATGCTATCGCAACAACCTGCCGCACGCGCTCCGGGAAGCGGGACTGCTCGCCGCCGTCAACGGTAACGTCAGAGCCGCGCGACACCTGCTCGAGCAGAGTCTCGACGTAGCCCACCGGCATCGTGCCCGTCACGAACACGCGCTCACCCTTGCCGCCCGTGGCCGGCTGGGTAGCGTTCTTGGTTGGCCTGAAGCGGAACGCAACGTCGTCGAAGCAAGACAGGCGCTGCGTGCAACTGGCGCGCCAACAGCAACCGAACACGGCGATCCGCCGGAAGCGGCCGAGACGCTTTCCCTGGCCGACCGGTTTGCGACGGTGCTCGAGGCCGGGCGGAGTCTGGCTCGCTCCCTGTCGAAAGAGGCGGTGTATAGCGCAGTGCGGGAAGCTGCACTGAGCCTTCTGAGAGGGGAAGTCTGCCTCATCCTGGAGTGTCAGGCTGACGGGCAGTGGCGCGTGCATCGACAGGACGAGGGGAAGGAGTGTTGGAGCAACGCGCTGCTCAGAGGCGCGCTCGAGCAGCGCAAAGCGGTGACGCTAAAGGACGGCGTTGTGGACTCTGGCGAGGGAACCTGCGTGAACAGTGTACACTCCGCGCTATGCTGCCCCATTGCCGTACGGGGCGAGATCCCCGTATGTTTCTACGTCATCCACAGACACGTTGGATGCCTGTTTCGCGACCGTGAGGAGCACCTGGCCGACTTCATCTCGGCGCTGGCGGGGGCTGCGCTTGAAAATGCGGAAGGGTTTGCGGAGGTCGAGGCGTTGAGCGCCTCTCTTCAAGCCTCCAATCGTGAAATCGAAACAAGCCTCACCACGTTGCGCAAAACCCAGACCCAGTTGCTTCATACCGAGAAGATGGCGCTCGCGGGGCAACTGGCAGGAGGCATCGCGCACGATTTCAACAACCTTCTGACCGGCATCCTTGGTTTCTCGCAGATGGTGCTCGACGAACTCCCCTCCGACAGCCCGCACTACAGCTCCATCCTCGAGGTTCGCAACGGCGGAAGACGGGCAGCCAACCTTACGAACCAGCTGCTCGCGTTCAGCCGTCGTCAGGTCCTGCAGACCAGGGTCCTCAATCTCAATGGGTGCGTGTCCGGCCTCGAACGAATGCTCCAACGCGTCATCGGCGAAGCGGTCGTGCTTGAGATTCGCTGTGCCCCCGAGCTCGGGGCGGTGAAGGCCGACCCCACGCAGGTGGAACAGATTGTGCTCAACCTGTCGGTCAATGCGCGTGACGCCATGCCTGGAGGAGGAAAGCTCTCGATCTCGACCGACAACCTCACACTCAACGAACCCGTTGCGCTCGGCCCGGCAGTCTTGCCCGCGGGGCGTTACGTAAAGCTGGAAGTGTCCGATACGGGAGTCGGCATGGAAGAGGCCGTACGGGCGCACATCTTCGAGCCTTTCTTCACCACCAAAGAGGTGGGGAAAGGCACCGGACTCGGACTTTCCACTGTTTACGGCATCGTCAAGCAATCGGGCGGCAGCATCTGGGTTTACAGCGAAGTAG
>JAJXVI010000140.1 GCA_021782195.1 bacterium
AGATCAGGCGGGAGAAAGCAGCCGGTCGGTCAACTGGCGCTGCTTCATCATCTTCTGCTGAAGCTTCAAGATGGAGTACATCAGTGCTTCCGGGCGAGGAGGGCAGCCGGGCAGATACACATCCACCGGGATGACTTTGTCGATGCCTTTCAATACTGAGTAGTTGTCGTAGTAGAATGGACCACCGTTGGTGGCGCATCCGCCCATGGCAATCACGTATTTTGGCTCTGGCATCTGCTGGTAGAGCAGTTTTACGCGAGGTGCCATCTTGAGGGTGCATGTTCCCGCGACGATCATCAGGTCGGACTGTCGCGGCGAGGCTCGAAAGATCATGCCCAGGCGGTCGAAGTCGTAGTTCGATGCGCCCGTTGCCATCATTTCGATGGCGCAGCAGGCCAGCCCGAACAGCATATACCAGAGCGATTTGCAGCGCGCTGTGTTGAAGGCTGTGTCAAGACTGGTGAGAACGAGATTACCGCCCGCGATGGGTTCGACGTGGGCGGGGAAGGCGCCCTCGGTCGGTAACAGAATGCCGGGCTGTGACTCGGTCATGGAGATTCCACCATTTCTATTCTGGTTCTGCGTGGGCATCGCGACGCAGTTTCAACCCCGAGGTGACGGGGACTCGTGCCATCGCGATTATAGTCTTGCCGTGTACCCTGTGTCAAACAGCAGTACCGGTGTCTGGGTCGATGCGGCGACCCCACCTCGTTACGCGGAAGGGGAGCCGCTCCAACTCCGATAGACGCGGCTCTACGCGGGAGCTCCAGCCTCTACCTCCTGTGCTGGGACAGAGGCCGAACGGCCCGCGGGCTTCTTGTCGACCACCGCCACGCTGAGGAGGGCCAGTTGCTCCGGAGTGACTTCGACCGGAGCACCCGTGAGCATGTCAACGGCATTCTGGTTCTTCGGAAAGGCGATGACCTCGCGTATGGAGTCGACACCGGACATGAGGGCCGTCAGGCGGTCGAAGCCCAGGGCGATTCCTCCGTGGGGAGGCGCACCGTACTCGAAAGCTTCCATGAGGAATCCAAACTTTTCGTTGGCAGCCTGAGGATCGAGGCCGATGGCTTCAAACACCATTTCCTGCAAGGGGCGCTGATGAATACGAATGCTTCCGCTTCCCATCTCAGTCCCGTTGAGGACAAGGTCGTAGGCGCTTGACCGAACCTTGAGCGGATCTGTCTTCATCAGGGGAATGTCCTCGGGTAGCGGGGACGTGAACGGATGGTGCTCAGCTTCCAGGCGTTGCTCTTCCTCATTCCAGTGGAACTGCGGGAAGTTCACCACCCAGAGGAAGTTGAACGGTTGCTCGGCGGGATTGGCAATCACCGTGCCCGGCATGGGAATGAGCTTGAGTCGCCGTCCGAGTTCGAGGCGCAGTTTGCCGAGAACTTCCAGCACCCGTGGCGTGGGACCGGCCACGATCATCACCATGTCGCCGTTTGCCGCCTGTGCCGACTCGCGCAGGCTTGCGGTGCTGGCCTCGTCGAGATAGCGGGCCAGTGACGACCGAACCGCGCCGTCGTCGCCGAAGCCCACGGTGAAAAGACCACCCGCGCCCCATCCCTTGACAAGGTTGCCGAGTTCGTCGGTCTCCTTGCGGGAGGCTCCCGCGCCGTGCGGCACGGTAATGCCCTTGACGCAACCCCCCTCCTGAATCGCCGTCTTCCAGGCGCCGAACTCGACCTTGCTGACTGCGCTGGTGAGATCGTTGAACACCATCCCAACCCATGCGTCCGGCTTGTCGTAGCTGTAACGTTGCTCGGCCACGTGATAGGGCATGCGCGGAAAGGGGGTGACGAGGTCGAGTCCAAGCACTTCTTTGAAGGTGTGCTTGAGCGTTCCCTCAATGATTGTGAAGATGTCGTCCTGCTCGATAAACGACATTTCGAGATCGAGCTGGGTGAATTCTGGCTGTCGGTCTGCTCTGAGGTCTTCGTCGCGGAAGCAGCGCGCAAGCTGGAAGTAGCGTTCCAGGCCGCTGACCATCAACAACTGCTTGAACAGTTGCGGCGACTGTGGCAGGGCGTAGAAACGGCCCGGGTTTACACGACTGGGCACAAGGTAGTCGCGCGCACCTTCCGGCGTGCTTCGGACGAGCATGGGAGTCTCAATTTCGAGGAAGCCCTGACTGCCCAGATAGTCGCGCATGGCCTTTCCCACGCGATGCCGCGTGATGATCCGCTGTTGCATCGGTGCACGGCGAAGGTCCAGGAATCGGTACTTCATGCGCAGGCCGTCATCGAGCACCCTGTCCTCGTTGATCGGAAGAGGAGGAACGCGCGACGTATTGAGGAGCTTCATCGTCACGGCCCGCAGCTCGACGGTTCCGCTTGCCAGTTCCCTGTTCACGGTTCCTTCGGCGCGTTGCTCGACAACGCCGGTGACCGCAATCACGTATTCGTTGCGGAGCTGCCGTGCTTGCTCGAAAAGCTCGGAATTGTCCTGCGGATTGAAGATGATCTGGGCGATTCCATCGCGGTCGCGGAGGTCGATGAAGACGAGACCGCCCAGGTCGCGCCTTCGATGAACCCAGCCCATCAGGGTGACCGTTTCGCCGACGTGTGTCAGGCGGAGGGCCCCGCACGAATACGTACGCTTCCAGCCCAGCAGCGGCTCTGGTTGCATCGACAGAGAATCCTCCCAAATCATCGTGGAATGCGTGCTCGTCTGGAGTGTGTTCGTCGCGTGCGACATTCGTACACAACACCCGCGCGCGCCTTTCGGGGAAGCCCGGGGGCGTCGCGGAAGCACAAAGATTCCCCGTTGATTCGGGGTGGAGCGAACCGTTCCTTCCCGCGCCGGCAGGTCAGGGACGGTCCCCGGTGCGTCCGCCTCCGTCCCCCGCCGACTCGCTCAGTCGGCCAGCGTACTGAGGTCGCCGGGGTCCTGCCCGAGCGCTTCCGCTTTGAGGGCGCGTCGTACAATCTTGCCGCTTCGGGTCTTTGGCAGGGCCGCGCGAACCTCGATGGCGCTCGGCGTCGCGATAGCTCCGAGATCTTCGCGGATATGGTCTTTAAGGCTCGCTTTCAGCCCCAGACCACTCTCAAACCCGGCACGCAGCACCACGAAAGCGACGATCGTCTCACCCTTGATTCGGTCGGGTATTCCGATCACGGCGCTTTCCGCGACGGCCGGGTGGCGCAGCAGGGAGCCCTCCACATCGGCTGTGCCGATTCGATGGCCTGCCACGTTGAGGACGTCGTCGGCTCTGCCAAGCACGGCATAGTAGCCATCGGTATCCCGCACCGCCACGTCCCCAGCCCAGTAGCATCCCGGAATCTTCTTCCAGTACTCTTCGTAGCGATCTGGATCGTTCCAGATTGCGCGCATCATGTAGGGCAGTGGATGGCGCAGTACCAGCAGGCCTCCCTGATTGTCCGGGATCGACTGGCCCAGTGAGTCGACCACGGCGGCCTCGACACCGGGCATCGGTCTTCCAACCTTTCCAGGGCGGGCTTCAAACGTGGGAAGGGTCCCGAGCACAGGCCCCGCGATTTCGGTCTGCCACCAGTTGTCCACCACCAGTCCGTTGGCCTGCCCGACGAGGTTCTTCTGCGCCCAGAGGTGCGCTTCGGGATTGAGTGGCTCGCCCGCGCACGCAAGCAGCCTCAGGCGGCCAAGATCGTAGCGGGACGGGATTTCGCGGCCGTGGCTCATCCACATGCGCACCGCCGTCGGAGCCGTGAACATGAGGTTTACGCCGAATCGCTCGCACAGTTCCCAGGTTACGTCAGGCGACGGGTAGTCGGGTGCACCTTCACGCACCATGACGGTGGCTCCCAGGGAAAGGGGGCCGTAGACGATGAAGCTGTGCCCGACAATCCAGCCAATGTCCGAGGTGGACCAGTAGATATCGCGTTCACCGATCTGAAAGAACGCGCGCGCAAGGTAGGTTACGCCCGTCAGATAGCCGCCAGTGGCGTGTACGACCCCTTTGGGCTGTCCGGTTGTTCCGCTCGTGTAGAGGATGAAGAGCGGATGTTCGGCGTCGACCATTTCTGGGGGGCAGTGAATCTCGCGAGGTTGCTGAATGTCGTACCAGTCGTGCTCGCGTTCCGACTCGAAGTGTACTTCTGCGTCCCCCGGACGCGACCCCCGGCGGTGAACGATCACGTGGTCGACAGTGGTCAGGTCGCGTACGGCCTCATCGACTGCAGGCTTGAGCGGAATTTTCTTTCCGCGTCGAAACGTAAAGTCGGAGCAGACAACGACGCGGGCACCGGCGTCTGTGATGCGGGTCTTCAGGGCTTGCGTGCCCATACCGGCGTAGACTACCGAGTGAATGGCGCCGATGCGGGCACACGCGAGCATCGTGATGATGGCTTCCGGAATGAGCGGCATGTAGATGATGACGCGGTCGCCGACGCCGACATTCAGTCTCTTGAGCACGTTCGCGAACCGATTCATCTCGCGGTACAACCGATTGTAGGTATAGGCGAGTTCTTCGCCGTTTTCACCGACCCACAGAAGCGCGGCCTTGTTTCGACGATCGCTGTAGACGTGGCGGTCGATGCAGTTGACCGTGGCGTTCAGTCGTCCGCCCACAAACCAGGCGTGGTGGGGCGGGTCAAACGCGAGAACCTCCGCCCACGGTCGAGCCCACTGCAATTCGGCGGCTTTCTCGGCCCAGAAGGCCCGAAGGTCCTCGCTGGCGAGCGCTCGCTCGGCTTCGTACTGGATGGTGGCCTGGCGTGCGAGCCATCCCCGAACGGGAATCGCGCTCTCGGTGTTATGCAGGGAGTCGACCGGGGCCGCCCCGGGCGAGGGGACCTCGGGCGGGCGGGGGGAGTCATCGACAGACATTCAACCCTCCTTGACTCGGTGTGGGGACCGGGCTCGCCTCTCGGTAGCACCCACCCGTTGGAGATGGGCGAGTATCCTTGTAACCTGTGCCGTATCCCGACGTACGTGAAGCGTCACGTTTGGAGGAGACTCGGGTCCTGGCTGACGTGCGAAATCAGCGACCGGGCCGCCACAGGTCGGCTGCCGCGGCCACGAGTCTTGGAATGGTGTCATTTCGGGGATAGGCCTTGGAAACCTTGCGGTGAGCGACCATCCATGGCGCCCACTGTTGAGAGCACAGGGAGAAAGTTGCGTCTTCGTAGGCGACGACCACTGGAGTGCGCATGGCGGCCGCGACGTGAACCGAGCCGGTGTCGGGCGAGATGAGGATGCGTGCACCGCCAATGATTCCGGCCCACCGTGAAAAGGAGAGATTCCCGCGTATCACGATGTCAGGTCCGATTCCGGCGCCAGCGAGTTCGGCCCCTGCCGTCGTTTCTCCCGGGCCGTACAGAACCACGAGGCGGGTCTCTGGAATCTTGTGGCGCAGTGCCCTCAACATGTCAACAAAGTGGCCGAGGCTCCACGGTGGCTTCAGCCAGGCTGCTCCGAGTTGAACGGCCAGCCACGGTACATCGCGCCGACAGGCGAGGTTCGAGTCGACGTCAGGGGTGGGCGCGAAGTCCTCGTTCCCGAGGTCGGACCACGCCGCGCGGACCTGGTGTTCCTCGGGATAGACGCGGAGCGGCACCGGGTCTGCGGCGAAGCCGAGAGCGCGAGCAAACCAGAGCGTTTGTTCCACCTCGTGTGGAACCGGCTGCCCCCGCTCGACGAGTGCGTCAATATGGAAGACGGCCCGGTGGGTGAGGAAGACCGGGGAGAGGGCACGGGGCACCCAGCGTCGCGAGTAGACGTAGCCCGCCCTTCTGCGCGCGCGCACGGCTCGGGCGATGGCGTAGGTGCGCATTGTCGGCGAGAGGGCGACGCACAGATCAAACCCTCGCGCGCGCAGTTGTCGAAGAACGACGGTGCGTGCTTCGGAAGCGCGATCCGTGTCCAGGACGACGATTTCATCAATGGAGGGGTTGCGGGCGAGTGCGGGCTCGACGTACGGGGTAACCAGGGCTGTCACGCGCGATCGTGGGAGATTGCGCCGCAGCGTCTCGATGAAAGGAGTCGAGAGCAGCATGTCGCCCAGGTGGTCGGTGCGTACAACCAGCACCTGACGGATGGAGCCAACGTCAAGAGGGCCTTCCGCGTGAAGGTCCATCCACGGTGGAAACCCTGCACCGTTGTGCGGGGAGACTGCCAGCTGACCCTCACCCATTCTCAGGCCTCCACCATCGGGCTGGCCAGCGTTCGCATGCCCTCTCGCAGGCCGCAGAGGTAGTGATATTGCAGGAGCAGTTCAGACGCCAGTCGCGATCGTGTCGACATGCGGTGGAGCAGTTGCACGATTATCGGGTACCGATACAGCAGGCGGTGCATGGCCAGCGAAAAAGGATTCCAGCCCAGAGCCAGCTGGATGCGAAAATCTCGGTGCTTGAGGTAGAAACGCACGGTGGAAAGCCCGGCGAGCCTCATTTTCTGGCACTTCTCCTCGAACCCGACGGGGTGCCAGTGATAGTTGATGGCGTGGGGATTGTACCGAATGGGTACACCGTGCTTGCGAAGCCTGTAGCCCAGTTCAAGGTCCTCGTGACCATAACCGGTGAACGCTTCGTCGAACCCCCCGAGTTCGACAAGCGTCTCGCGCACGACCGAAGCGTTACCCGTGAGGAAGTACAGCCACGAAAGCTGTTTGCGCGTCTCCGGATGAAGTTGTCGCCCCTTTTGAGGATGGTCGCGCACCGCTTCATACTCCGCCAGGGTGTCGACCTGTACCTCGCGGCCGACCACCGCACACGCGCCATCGCGATGAAGGCGGGCGTGTTCAAGAAGCAGACGCCGGT
>JAJXVI010000141.1 GCA_021782195.1 bacterium
TGTGATGACTCGCTTGTTCACAAGCTCCATGAGGGAATCGTCCATCAGCTTCATGCCCTTTGAGCGGCCCATCTGCATCGCGTTCGGAAGCTGGAAGTCCTTACCCTCACGAATCAGGTTCCCCACCGAGGGGTTGACCAGCAGCAGTTCATAGGCCACCACTCGACCGGTTCCGTCTGCCCGCAGCACAAGCTGCTGACTGACCACTCCTCGCAACGACTCACTGAGCATGGTGCGAATCTGGGCCTGCTGGCTCGTCGGGAAGGAGTCGATGATGCGCTGGACGGTCTGGATTGCACTCCTGGTATGCAGGGTTCCGAGGACAAGATGGCCCGTCTCGGCCGCCGAGATGGCCAGGGAGATCGTCTCAAGGTCGCGCATCTCGGCCACCACCACGATGTCCGGGTCCTCACGAAGAGCGGCGCGCAGTGCCGTCGAGAACTTATCCACGTGCTGACCCACCTGGCGCTGCACGATAAGCGAGCGATCATTCTCAAAGATGTATTCGATGGGCTCCTCAATGGTGAGGATGTGTGATGCGCGCGTCTCATTCACGTGCTGGATGAGCGCGGCGAGCGTGCTGGTCTTTCCGCACCCCGAAGGCCCCACGACCAGGACCAGGCCATGATGGTGGTGGGTAAGTGTCTCCAGGATGACGGGAAGCCCGAGTTCCTCCAGCGTTGGAATACGCGCTGGAACGCCACGAAAAACCAGATTCAGACCGTTCTTCTGGACAAAGGCATTGGCGCGAAAGCGCGACATCTCGCAGGGAACGCTGATGTCGTAGACAAAGTCGAGATTGGACTCCTCCACCAGTTCGTGCATCTGGACGTCGGTAAGCAGTTGCGATGCCATGCGCCCGACCTCTTCCGCCTCCAGTGGGGGATGATTGAGCGTCTCGAGCTGGCCGTGAACACGAATCTTCGGAGGCGCCCCAGACGGCAGGTGGAGGTCGGAGCCCCGCGCATCCACCATTTCGAGAAGGAATCGATCGACCTGATTCATAGCTTGGTCCTGTCCGTGAGATAGGCAACCGGCGTCTGCGCATTGCAGTGCAACGGCGCTGTCGGTACAGAGCGTGCAGGCCAGGGCGCCGTCGCCACCAAGAGCGGCGCGACGGCACGCGAAAGAACTAGACTTAGACTGCAAGTAGCGCATCTCCTCTCCCGCGCCGGCCGGCAGGAGGAAGACAGGCGCGCACAGCAAACGCGCGGAAGGAGAGCAGGAGGCATCATGAAGGCGATACGGTTTGCACGTTTCGGAGGACCCGAAGTACTCACCATGGAGACTGTGAGCACTTGCCACGCGGAGGCTGACGAGATCGTGGTGGAAGTCGGGGCAACGGCAGTCAACCCGAGCGACGTGAAGAACATCCGCGGATTCATGTCCCACACCACGCTCCCTCGAACGCCGGGTCGCGACTTTGCCGGTGTCGTACGCGAAGGTCCAAGCGGGTTGATCGGCGCCGATGTATTCGGATGTGGTGGCGAGCTCGGGTTTGTGCGGGACGGGACGCACGCCGAGTACGTTCGCCTTCCGCGCGGAGGCGTGGTGGTGCGGCCGCGCCGAATCGGCGTGGAGCAGGCTGCTGGCATCGGTGTTCCATTCGTCACGGCCCTGGCCTGCCTGCGTGAGACGGACGGTCTGCGTTCCGGCCAGACGGTGCTCGTCAGCGGAGCGACAGGTGCTGTGGGGGGCGCGGCCTGCCAGATCGCCGCGTGGAAAGGGTTGCGCGTCCTCGGAACGGTGCGCCGGGCAAGCGATGCGCCCCGCATCCTCGGCGAGATGATCGACCTGTCCGCCGGACCGCTCGACGAACAGGTGCGTCGGCTTACAGCCGGACGCGGCGCTGACATTTTCATCGACACGGTCGGTCTGATTGGAGGCGGCCTGCGAGCCATTGCCGAAGGTGGACGGGTGGCCGTGATCTCCCACGGAAGCGAGCGGGTCGTGCCGATCGATCTGCTCGATCTCTATCGGAGAAATCTCCACCTCACAGGCATCAACTCGCT
Source organism: bacterium (assembly GCA_021782195.1). GTDB lineage: Bacteria > Vulcanimicrobiota > Xenobia > RGZZ01 > RGZZ01 > JAJXVI01. The sequence goes on from JAJXVI010000141.1 coordinate 2,013, forward strand.
GCTTTTCGACGCGTGCACCTGCGCACGACTCCTCACCGAGATGATCGACGGATTTGAGCGCGGCGCTCTCCGTCCTCCCTCAGTGGGCCGAGTTCTGGGCCTCGAGCAAGCCGCGCAGGCCTACCAGGCGGTCGAGGAGGGTGCACCGGCACGCGTCATCCTGCGACCCTGACGAGCGGGAAGGGACAATCGAGGCACGCGCGTAACTCTGCATCGCATATGCCGCAGTCAGCCATTCACCTAGACGGAGCCCTCCTGACCGATTTCTACCAGCTCACCATGATGGGCGGTTACCTCGCAAACAACAAGGTCGACCAGCAGGCTGTCTTCGAACTGTACTTCCGCAAGGTCCCCGACGATGGGGGCTATTGCATTGCAAGCGGGCTTGAACAGGCGCTCGACTACGTGCAGAGCATTCGCTTCAGCGGGCGTGACATCGACTATCTGCGCTCCCTGTCAAAGTTTGCTCCATCGTTTCTGGAGTATCTGCGTGAGTTCTCGTTTCGGGGCGACATCGACGCACTGGAAGAAGGCAGCCTGGTATTCCCGAACGAACCACTGCTACGCGTTAGTGCCAGCATGGCCGAAGCACAGTTGCTGGAGACCGCCCTCCTCACAATCATCAACTTCCAGACGCTCATCGCGACAAAGGCGTCACGCATCTGCTACGCCGCGGGGCATGGTGCGGTTCTTGAATTTGGGATGCGCCGTGCCCAGGGGCTTGACGGTGCCATGAGCGCCAGCCGCGCGGCCTATATCGGAGGCTGTGCGGCCACTTCGAACGTTGCAGCCGGTCGTGACTTCAATATTCCGGTGCAGGGCACACAGGCCCATTCCTGGGTCATGTCATTTTCGTCTGAACTCGAGGCCTTTCGTGCCTACGCACGCGCCTACCCGGAATCGTGCGCCCTGCTGGTGGACACCTACGATACCATCCAGGAGGGCGTGCCAAACGCCATCATTGTGGGGCATGAGATGGAAGCTCGCGGCGAATCTTTGCGCGCCGTACGCCTCGACTCGGGAGACCTTTCTTTTCTCTCAAAAGAATGTCGCCGCATGCTGGATGACGCAGGGCTTTCGTATGTAAAGATTTTTGCCTCAAGCGACCTCGACGAGTGGCTGATCCGTGACCTCCGTGCGCAGGGAGCCCGAATCGATACGTGGGGCGTGGGCACAAGACTCGTGACGTCTCACAGCAGTCCGGCACTGGGAGGCGTCTACAAACTCGTGGGGGCCACCGAGCAGGGCGTCATGGTGCCGCGCATCAAGGTCTCCTCAAACCCGGAAAAGACAACGACGCCCGGTGCCAAGCAGATCTGGCGGATCTACGACGACAGCGGCATGATGGCGGGCGACGCCCTGGCTCTCGCGGACGAACAGTGCGATCCGGGCGTATCGCCCATGCGTACGAGACATCCACACTATTTCTACCTGCACCGCACATACAGCCACACATTTCGTGCGGAACCGCTTCTGGTACCGGTCGTACGAGGTGGCAAAAGGGTCTACACACCTCCCCCTCTTGCCGAGATCCGAAGCCGCGCCATGGCGCAACTGGCTGCCCTGCGCGACGAGCACAAGCGATTCATCAATGCCGATATCTACTGGGTCGGATTGAGCGAGCGTCTGTTTGAACTCCGAGCTCGTCTCATCGAGCAGGTCTCGGCGACTGAGAAGGCGGACGAGCCTCGTCACCCCGGCTGAGGCTCGTCTGCCAACAGTTCCTTCCAGAATCCGCAACAAGCGGAGAACCTTCAACGGCCTCCAGAGAACGCCATCCCGACCAATCTCGGATCCTCACGGAGAAACTTTGCATGCCCGCACTTCAAGACCCCGTCGTACTCAAGAACCAGCCGCGAGACTTTGCGGAATACTGCACAACCGTGCGCACGGAAGGAACCGGAGCCGTCGCCTGGTTGACGGAACCCGAAGCTCGCTGGACCGTGCCCGCATCGTTGCAGAGCAAGGTGGCAGAGGACGGTGAGCATCTTCCGTATTCTGGTGACACCATCGTGCTCCCTTTGGACGAAACGGGCATCGACCTGTGTCGTGGCCTCCAGCACCACTGTCGCCAGCACATGGGTACGAATCTTGCCTCGCCGCTGGATGCGTCCACCTTCCACGTGACCCTGCACGACCTGCATCATGGATCGTCGCCCCAACCACTCGAGACAAGCGCAAAGGCGTGTCGTGACCGTTTCGCGGCGCTCGCCGAAGCGCTCCCCGATGAACTCGCCGTCGTTACACTCGTTCCCACCGTCGTCCATCCGTGCGTAAATGTGTCGCTCGTGCTCGGGCTCGTACCAGCCACCGACCGAGACTTTCGGACACTGATGAACGTCTACAATCTCTTCGAGGACGTCGTATTGATCCCGCACTGGCCCCGACTGCACGTCACGCTTGACTACTTCCGCCCGGTTGCCCCAGAGCCGCAAGTGGTGTACAGGGGCCTGCCGGCTCCTGGCTTCAAGTCGCTGACGCTTGACATGCGCTCACTCGCCTACCAGGAATTCAGCGACATGAACCACTATCGGACGGTCTTTACCCTCAGTGACTGCGCAGCCTCGCGCTGACCGGAGCAAGAGCCGGCTGTGGCCAGGACGGAACGATGGTCCCGGGTTCGCCCGACCGGGGACGCCTGCCGAATGTGCTGAAATGCCGACTATGGTCGAGGCAGAGAGGTTGAAGGAGTTTCCTTTAGCGCGTGGATTCCGCCCTGCATGAGGGCATCCATGTCGGTCGCGACTTCCTCCTTGAACAGAAGACCGTACTGGAAGGTTGACGGGACCTGGATTGCAAGATGCTCGTACGGCCCCTCTACCGCGGCGATACAGTGCGCCATTCCGGGTTCCACCACGAGCAGATCGCCCCGTTCGGCTGTCACGTAGCCACTTTCGGTGGCCAGTGCGGCACGCCCGTTCGTAATGAGATAGGCCTCGACCTGGCGACGCCCCTCGCGCACCGGGTGACGATGAAACGTCTCCGACTGCCGCACGTCATGAAATCCGTGTATTCCCTGCAGGTCTGAGCACACGTGAGATACGCCGGTCACAAACGGAGCGCCCTGACCGGGCCACGCGGTGGAATTCAGAATCCATTCAGTCACCGAGCCGGTCCAGAGGTTTCGCTTGTCGCTCTCAGTGTAGGCAACGGCACGCCCGCGCTCCCATGCGAGGCCACTCGCATCCCAGCCACGATGAGGATAGGGTCGCCCGAGTTTCACGATATCCGCAAAAGTCTGACCCTGCGGCCCATGAGGTTCGTACCATGATGGAGCCTTCTCACTTCGCACCAGCAGCACGTCGCCCTGTATCCCCTTCACCGCAACCTGACCTTGCATGCGAGCATCGATGCGCACTCCCCCCGGTCTGTCGAGGGAAACTTCAGCCCCATCAACGGACAGGTCGACTCGCGCATCGCGCGGCACGATGATCGCCGTATCTGCGGTGAACGTCGCGGGGTCTTCAAGTTGTCGAGAGGCTGCGGCACCGTACCACGCCCGCGTCCCGGTCTGGGGGTCAAGCAACACGCTCCCAGCCAGTACTTGAGGGGGAATTCCACCAATTGAAACTACACGCACGGCAAGATTCTACCCCCTGTGGAGCATGGGTGCAATACCCGATAAACCCGATGCCCGCACCTGACCTGGCTCTGGCACCTGGTAGGGAAGCATCCCCTCGTAGAGTTTCCGACGCGCCACGATGCGCGTGCGATAACCGGGTCTCGCCAGATGCTCGGCGGCCTGTGCCGTCTCCACTGCGCGGCGATAGCGCGCACACCGGGCATAGGCCGCAGCGAGTGCGTCAAGAGCGCTGGGGTCCTGGTTGCCGGTGAGATCGCACGCCCTCGTCGCTTCCTTGAGTGCCAGTGGACCATCGAGCAGCGACGGGTCGAACGCGGTCGCGTGAATCCAGGCCAGTCGCGTCAGGGCCGTAAAGTAGCGTGGGTCGATGACGAGACATTGCTGATAGTCTGCGACAGCTCGTTTCAGATGCCCCAACCCTTCCTCTGCTCGCGCCAGACTGATCAGCAATACCCTGTGTTTCGGAAAGCGAGCCAGACCCGACTTTGCGGCATTGACTGCTTCACTGTAGCGACGCGCAACCACCAGTGTGTACGCCAGATAGCTGCAGGCCGACTCGAAATCCGGTTGAATTGAGACTGCCTTCTGCAGATCGATGATGGCCTCGGTCAAGCGGCGCTTGCGCTGCATCACGAGCGCCTCATTGTAGTACGCCGCAGCGTAGTCGGGACGAATCTGCAGCGCTGCGTCGAAATGCCCGAGCGCCTGGATAAGCTGGCCGGAAGCAAGCAACAGCACACCGAGACTGTTCTGAGCGACTGCGTCGTCGTGATAGAGAGCAAGACTGTGCTTGTAGTCCCGGGTGGCGTCTACCGTACTGCCTGCACGGGCCTCGGCCTGCGCAGCATCGAGATCAGCCAGAAGCGGCTTGGCATCGAACGGTTCAAAGTGGTCTACATCCACGACGCCATGGGCGTTCCCTGGGAGGTGGTGATGGGCAAAGGGGGCGCGCTCGAAGCGTTGCGCGACCTGCAGAGATAGGCGTGGAAAGAATGGCTAACTACCTCGCCTTGGCCTTTATTGTGGTGTGCTTGGCGGCGCTGAATTACATCGCCATCAAGGGCGACGACCCGAACGTGCTGACCGACCTCGGCGAACCCGACGCCCCCGCCACCGCGCTGTCAGGC
>JAJXVI010000142.1 GCA_021782195.1 bacterium
CGGGCAACGCGACTGCATCGGGTCCGATTACAATTACAAGTGCAACCGTTGGTGGAATTGCAAAGGCGCCGAGCGTTGACGCGAATTCGAACTCCACGGTCGGCGGTACGATCCTCAACAATGTTCCGCCTGTGCCTTCGGTGTCGTTGCCGTCGATCAACTGTACGTACAAGAGTCCCAACTCGAATGGTTCGATTGCCTGGTACTCCAACGGGGGAGGAACCGGGATAGACGGGAGCAACAACCTGACCCTCAACGACCAGAGCACCGCAGTGTTTGGGGCCGGAACCTACTACTTCAACAACGTCACGATCGAGAATGGAAGCTATGTGAAGATTGCGAGCGGTCCGGTGATCATCTACGTGACCGGTCAATGGATATGTTCCAACGGTGCCACCATCACGAACGCAACGCTGCTGCCGGCAAACCTCCAGATCTACAGTTCCAATTCAAACACTATCGCAGGTACGGGGAGGAATGCCATGACGCTCGATGTCAGTGGAGGGAGAATGTGTGCCGGGGTCTACTGTCCGGCAGGCGACGTCTCCATTGTTGGCGGTGACAACTTCTATGGCTCTCTCGTGGCAAATTCACTGACCGACCCCGCGAGCGCAGACATTCACTACGATGTCAGTCTTGCAACCGTGCTTGCCCCGGGTGCGTCCGGTGGCACTCAGATCACGATCTCGAGTTGGGACCGTCACTGATGCGCGCTTTCGATATCCAATGCCAGCACGGCCGCTCCCGCAGCAGAGGCTTCAGCCTTCTTGACCTGCTTGTGGCTTTCACAGTCTTTTCGGTGGCGCTCCTTGTGGCGCTCACCATCTTCCCCTCGAGCATGCAGTCGGTGCGCAAGAGCCACTATTACCTCATGGCCTCGCATTTGGGCCAGGCCCAGATGGAAGAGACGATCGATCTTCCCTTTTCCAATATCAACGTGGGCACGACCAGCAATACGACGACCCTGGTTTCAACCGTAAATGGTTCGCAAGCTTCCATCGCATTCACGTCAACGCTCACCGTCACGAGCGTTTCCGTCAACCTGAAGGATGTTCTCTGTGTTACATCGTGGCAGGAGACGGTTGGCGGCCCGACTCACAGCCTTACCCTGGAGACGCTGGTGGCTAACGGTTGTCGTTGAGACCGTTCCTCTGCAACCCGTCAGCTGTAACCCCGAGTTCCGTCTTCTGTGGGTGTCTGGGGGTGCTGTGCCAGGGGGGGCGAGCACGATTGAAATGTGCGCGCCGGCTCGCGAGCTTCGGCAGAGGAGGCATCACTGGAGGGTGATGCGCCACAGCAAGGGAAAGCGTGAATTTGCGCAGAAGCACGGCGGCCTGCATTTATGGCCGTAGATTTTACACGCGCCTCTGCAACGGGCCCGGTGGCCGGTGACCTGATTGGAGGGCGCTATCGCGTCGTAGAGGTTCTCGAACCCCCCAACCTCTGGGGGGCTGTGTTTCTTGCTGCCGTTTCCGATCCGACCACCGGAAGCACCCTGGAGCGCGTGGTGCGGCAGATGCGCATTCCGCCACTGCGGCAGGGTCTTGCGGAACGCATGGAGGCCCTCAATGCGGCAGTGCGGGCCTGGCAACAGACGCCTGACCCTTCACGTGTGTCCATCCTGGACAGTTTCGAGAGCGACGGTTCGATGTGGGTGGTCTTTGAGCGTGCGCCAGGCTTGAACGTCGAGGAGTTCATCAAGCGTGGCCGGATCAGTGGTCGTACGGCGTGGCGTGCCGCCGTGGCGAGAAACCTCGCAGAGGCATTGCAACGCCTGGTGAAGATGGAGCCGGGTCGGCTCTTTCTGGAGCGCCTTTCACCTCGCCACGTCCTCGTGACTCCCGACGGACGCATCACGCTGGTGAATTTTGGTCTCGGCCACTTCTTGCGGCCCGGTTCGGTTCGACAGGTGGCGACAGAAGCAAGTGACGATGCCGCGCTGAAGTTCTTTGGTGGCGTCATGTACGGGCTTCTGACCGGTGACACCTATGTCCCCGGAGGCGTGCTGGTCGAGGACGCCTTGCCTGAAGACCTGGGCGACCTTATCCTTCGGGCGCTTCATCGTACCCGTGCGGACGCTTGCAGGTCGCTTGATTCGCTGGTCGTTGAACTGAAGGTGTTCAGTGAGCTTGTGGAAGCTGAGCGCCTGAACGCCATCAGCTGGGAGGATATCGATCTCGAGCCGGTAAAGCCGTTGCCCTGGCGGAAGCGATATCTCCCCCCGTTCCTCTACCATGCCTCCGAGAAGCTTGTTTCTTTCGGGAATTCGCATCCTCGCCTGATCTGGAGAGCGCAGATCGGTATTGTTCTGTTGTTTGTCGCTGTATGGCTGAGCGTTCTCATTTCACGCCTCCCACACAGGTGGTTTGCCCATCTTCGTGGGACTGCGATCTACGTCGCTGAGGCCGGAAACCAACTGGAGGTTCTCGACGTTGCGGACGAGACGTCCGTGGGTGAAATGCCTCTTGGTGGCAAGCCACAAGGCGTTTTTTACAGTCCGCGCTATCACCGTGCCTGCGTGACGCTTCCGGGCAGTTCTCAGCTGGTTGTGGTGGATCCTCGCGCGAATGACGTGCGCCACGTCCACCTGCCGGGGGGGTGTCCGTCGCGCTTGTTTGCAGTTCCCGGCGGCACGCTGGCTGTTGGGATTGGCAGTAAGAGCGAACTCTACAGCATTGATCTTTCGAGCATTCGCCTGGAGGGCGTCATTCCGCTGTCGGTGCACCCGCGGGACCTGGTCTATGTAGAGTATTCCAATACGCTCGACGTGCTTCCCGAGCCCCCCGATCGTGTCATATCGCTCAATCCCAACACGCGCAAGGTGCAGGGTGGGCGTCACCTTGATTCTCCTGGCCGTGCTCTTCGCCTCGACCCGAGTGGACGTCAACTCTGGGTCATCCCGTCCCTTGCCAGTTCCCTGCAGGTCATTGACGCCGCCAGCCTGAAACCCGTCGGGCGGGTCGACGTGGGGGGCAATATCTCGGATGTAGCGTTTCTTCCTGACGGCACTGCCTGCGTTCTGTTTGGCAAGACTGGAAATATCGCACTGGTTGATGCGCGAACGTTTGCAGTGAAAACCACGCTGAAGGGCCTCGGTCCGGCGAGTCATCTGCTGACGCCAACGTCCACGGCGGTGTGGGCGTTCGGGGAGGGAACCGCAGTCGCCATCTATCCCGTAAATGGTGAACCGCCGCGGGAGATCGAGTTGCACGGCACGCCTGTTGCCGAGGTAGCGGAGCCGCCGAGCGTAAAACGCCACTGAGCCTGTTCGTTGGAGGTTCGCGGCAGTCGTGTGGCACCGTGGACGTATGCGTCGGTGTGACTGGTTGCACTGCGAAACTAGGGTGTGTGCTGGCGCAGGAGCCACCGAATGTGGCGGTACATGCCGAGGATGGTGTCGACGTCGCGCTGGGTCATCCAGGTTGGTTCAAGTACGCGATGAAGATCGGCCATTGCCCGGGCCAGAGAACTGCTGGATGGATAGCCGACATCTTCGAGAAACTGTTGCGTCCCGCGATAGAGCGTGTCAAGGCGGGCGCGCCGTGCAGCATACATGGCGCCCGCGGTGCGGTTGTCGAGCCCGTCACGCTCGATCTGTTCCTCCTCGGGCGCTTCCTCGTCGGGAGGGTCAGCCTCACTTGAGACGTTCTCACGGTCGCAATCCGGATCCACGTCGTATGAACGCGCGGCCAGTTCGTAGCATACCACCATCACCGCGTGCGAAAGGTTGAGGGAGTGAAAGAGCGGGCCGGTTGGAATCTCCACCGCGAACTGGCAGTGTTCCAGGTCGGTATTCGAAAGACCGGATTCCTCCGAGCCGAAAACAACTGCGAGACGCGTTGGCAGGTACGCGGGCAGGACCTTCGAAACGAACTTGCGTAGCCTGACCGGCGTCATCCGGTCCTTTCCACGACGCACCGTGGTTCCGATAACCAGCGGGTGATCGTGAACTGCTTCAGCGAGGGTCTCGACCTGCCGTGCGTTTTCCAGCACGTCGGTTGACCCGTGGGCCGTTGCGAACGCTTCACGTGAAAGTTCCACGGCCGGAGCGACCAGGACGAGTCGAGTATAGCCCATGGTCTTCATTGCGCGTGCGGTTGCTCCGATATTGGCTTCTCGGAGTGGATGGTTGAGCACGATGGTGACGTCGAGTGCCGAGTGCATTGCAGACTCTTTGAGATCGGAGGGGAGCTCCCCTGCAGATTGTCGTCTATCCCACCGCGCACGGTTTTGGTCACGCCTCGCGCGACTTCGAGGTGATACGGACCTTTCACCGTCGCTTCCCGAATGCGGGCATTCACGTCAGGGGGTCAATCCCGACGTGGTTCGTCGAGGCCAGTCTGTGCGGCGTTCCCGTGACGACCTCCGAGGTCAGTCTGGATGTCGGCGTCGTGCAGGCCAACAGCGTCGTGCAGGACGTTCCGGCGACGCGGGCGGCAGTTGATGCGCTGCTTGCTCGTCGCAGCGCGCTGGTGGCCGCGGAGCGTTCTTTCCTTCGCGCGGTTGGCGCGTCTTGCGTGCTCAGTGACATCCCGGCACTTCCGCTTGTGGCGGCAGCGCAAGAGGGTGTGCCTTCCGTTGCGATGAGCAACTTCTCCTGGGACTGGATCTATGAAGAGCTGTCGATGCAGCATCAGGCGCTTGCGTTTGCGGAGGACTATGCGTACGCGGACGTGCTGCTTCGTCTTCCGTTTCACGGCGGGACCCCCGCCTGTCGGGCGTTTCGGCGTGTCGAGGACGTGCCGCTCGTGGCGCGTCACGCGAGTCACGAACCGCGGTACACCCGTCGTTGTCTTGGAGTCGATACACAGGCGCCTCTGGTGCTGGTCACGTTCGGTGGTCTGGGACCGGGCGCAATTGCCTGGAATGGCCTGGCCGCACTTCGAGACTATCGTTTTGTGGTAACACCTCCTGCTCCTCCACTGGCGCTCGACCACGTTCACGTGATTGACAACGCGCGTCTGCGCAGCGAGGGCCTGTGCTACGCAGATCTGGTGGCGGCCTCCGACGTGGTCGTTTCGAAGCCGGGGTACGGCATTGTAAGTGAATGTATCGCCAACGAGACGCGTCTGCTGTACACATCGCGCGGTCGATTTGCCGAATATCCGGTGCTCGTCGAGGGGCTCCGGCAGTACGCCGTCAGCGATTTCATCCCCCCCGAGTATCTCGAAAGGGGCGCGTGGGAGCCATTCTTGCGGGCACTTCTCGATCGTCCGCCCAAGCCACCCGCGATTCCCATCAACGGTGCCGATGAAGTTGTGATTCGGCTTGCGGCTGCGTTGTCTGCGAGCTGAGCTGGCGCGACGCTTCGCGCGATCTCAACGTTGCGCCGCGCGTACCTGCGAGGAGCCTGGGCGTTCGGGCCCGAACTGTGCCGTATGTCGTCCAACTCTCCCGATGTGATTGTGGCGGGTGGTGGAATCGTCGGATTGGCCACTGCCATGCGCCTGCTTCAGCGTCTTCCAAGACTGCGTCTTCTTCTTCTTGAGAAGGAAGCCAGTCTTGCCACCCAGCAGACGGGGCACAACAGCGGGGTTCTGCATGCCGGGGTGTACTACGCACCTGGGTCCATGAAGGCCCGATTTTGCGTCGCGGGACGGAAGGCACTGCTTGAATTCTGCGCCGCTCGAGGGATTCCGGTACGCGTTTGCGGCAAGCTCATCGTGGCATCGCACGCTTCGGAGCTCACACGTCTGGACGAGCTCTTTGCGCGCGCTCGAGCAAACGGAGTGGAAGATGTTCGCATGCTCGAGGCGACTGCGATGCGCGAGATCGAACCGCACGTTGCGGGCGTGCGCGCATTGCACGTTCCTTCCACGGCGGTCGTCGATTTTCGCGCCGTGGCGCAAGCCTGTGCTGACGAGGTTCGTGCTGCCGGGGGCGAGATTCGCGTCTCCTGTGCGGTTTTAGGGCTGCAGCGCCGGGCTGGAAGCGTGATCGTTCGCACGAATACTGGGGAGATCGAGACGAAGTCGCTTATCAGTTGCTGTGGCCTGTACGCCGACCGACTGGCAGAGCAGGCGGGTGCACCGCGTGACCTGCGCATCGTGCCGTTTCGCGGCGATTACTACGCAATCCGCGCGTCTCGTGCACATCTGTGTCGTGCGCTCATCTATCCCGTGCCGGATCCACGGTTTCCGTTTCTGGGTGTGCACTTTACGAGAACGCTGGACGGCACGGTGCTTGCAGGGCCGAACGCGGTGCTGGCTTTTGCACGTCAGGGGTATGAACGCCTGGATCTGAACCCCTTCGATCTTGCCGAGACGCTTCGGTGGCCGGGATTCTGGCGCATGGCCGCGCGTTACTGGCGGACCGGCATTGCCGAGATGTGGCGCGACTACAGCCGTCACGCCTATGTCCAGGCCATGCAGGCATATCTGCCAGCCCTGACTGACGACGATGTTCTCGACGGGCCGTCGGGAGTACGTGCGCAGGGGCTTCGTCCGGACGGCCAGCTTCTGGACGATTTCTCCTTTTTTGCGTCTGAAGGTGTGCTCGCGGTGCGCAATGCCCCTTCTCCGGCGGCAACCTCCTCGCTGGCGCTGGCGGACGCGATTGTCGATGAGGCGCAACAGACACTGTCAACCCTGGCGTGAGTTTCAGAGGGGGGCGCCTGTGTGAACCCCCGTGCTTGAGGCTGCGGACGGGGACGCGGGCGGGGACGCGGGCGCAAGGTCCTCAAGGTGACCGC
>JAJXVI010000143.1 GCA_021782195.1 bacterium
CGACTGCACGTGTTGACGCGCGTCGGAGGCATCAGTATGGGCACCCATCAGGATGAAGCCCAGTTGCATTCCGGAACCACTCACGTCGTTCTCTGGCGTCTCGCGCCCGATGTCTGCAAGAGGCCAGCCTGCCTGCTGGAAATCACTTCCAACGCGCTGAAGCGAGAATGCGCCTGAGAACAGATGGTTCGATGCATCCGCCAGGATGTCGCGCACGTTGCCAACGCCCTGAACAACTGCGTCGAGCGCCTGGGCGTGTGGGTCGGTGGCAATTCTTGACGAGACAGGCACGACAGTTGACAGCGACGTCTTCTCGTCACGAGAGACAGACACCGACAACGACGAGGAAGCCACTGAAGTGCACCCGGCATCGAGCGAAACCTCGTCGCGACCGTAGAAAAGCGGGTCCGGCGCACACTGTCCGGCAAAACACTCACGTGGCAGCGACACGCACAGGGTTCCAGCCCTGGCGTGCAGCGGATCGGTCAGCGGTATTCTTGTTATCTGGTCCAGGAGTCCCATCGGGGAGCCCCCTTCGAAAAAATCGGTACCGTGTCAGTAGTACCCGTAAAATGGGGAATTCATGCCCATGTTCCAGCCCGCCTGCGAACCCATCCCCCAGCCGGCGGCACCACCCGTGACCGCACCCAGGAGGGTACCCACGGCGCGCCCACCAGGACCAAAGCTCCCACCGATAACGTTTCCGAGCAACGCACCGGCACCGGTGCCAACCATGGCACCCGCGGTACCCATCGTCTGGGCACCGAGGAAGCCGTTCGCAACGCGGTTCATCTGCCAGGAACAAGGGCCGTACGGCATCGACATTGGCATGGAGTAGCACGGCATCGTATACGGCATGCACCCCATCATCGGCATGCCCATCATCGGCATTCCGCCCATCAGCGACATGCCGCCCATGATCGGCATGAACCCGGTCTGCTGCATTGCCCCGCTCATCATACCGAAGGGCATCCCAACCGCCATCCCGGCGGCGAACGAGGAGCCAAAGCCGTTCATTCCGAACATCGTCAACCTCCATCCAGCCAGATGAACATCCCGCTCACACTATAACCCACTCGACGAAATACGTCTATGATCGACGTGTTAACGTCATGTTAGCAGATTGGCAGGTCCCCTCGGTGAACAGTCCACGCAAACAACTCGACGAGCGATTCGCACGTGCCTTCGCGGCCGCATTCCCAGACCTCGAACCCGAGGGGGATCTCGTGGTCGCCGCTTCCAACCCCCAGCACGGCGACTATCAGTGCAACCAGGCGCTGGCACTGGCGCGGCAGTTGAAGAGCCGTCCACGAGATATCGCAGCCAAGGTGCTCAAACAGCTTGATGTGACCGACCTGTGCGAGGCTCCCGAAATCGCAGGTCCCGGTTTCGTGAACCTGACCCTGCGTCCTGGATTTCTGGCACAACAGGTGGCCGAACGCGTCGGTGACCCTCGCCTCGGCGTGGATCCGGCGCCAGCGCGCACCCTGGTCATCGACTACTCTTCCCCCAACGCGGCCAAACCGATGCACGTCGGGCACATCCGCTCCACGGTCATTGGAGACGCGCTGGCCCGCACCCTGCGGTTTGTCGGTCACCAGGTCATTGCCGACAACCATCTGGGAGACTGGGGAACCCAGTTCGGGCAGCTCATCGTGGGCTGGCGTGATTTCGCCGACCATGATGCACTCGCGAAGCGCCCGATGGAGGAAATCAAGCGGGTATATCAGGCCGTCAAGGAACGAGAAGAGCAGGACCCAGCCTTCAAGGAACGCGTCCGCCAGGAACTCGTCGCACTGCAGGGAGGCGCTCCTGAGCAGACCGCAATCTGGGAAGAACTCATCGCACTGAGTCGACGCTACTCCGAGAACATCTATCAACGACTGGGCGTACAGTTTGACGTGTGGCACGGGGAGAGCTTCTACAACTCCATGCTTGCCGAAGTCGTCACAGACCTCGAGAACCGAGGGATTGCGAGGGAAGACCAGGGAGCCGTTGTGGTCTTCTTCGACACCCCGACCGATCCGCCAAATCTCAAGCCCCTGCTCATTCGAAAGAGCGACGGCGCATACCTGTACGGCACAACCGACCTCGCCGCCATCAAGTACCGGGTGGACACCTGGAACGCCGATCTCCTGGTCTACGTCACGGACGGCCGCCAGCAGGACCACTTCAAGCAGGTCTTCCAGACCGCGCGCAAATGGGGATATACGCAACAATCCCTCGAACACGTCTGGTTTGGCACCATCCAGGGAGAGGATCGCAAGCCCTACAAGACCCGCGAAGGTGACACGCCCGACCTGCTGGCGCTGCTCGACGAGGCCGAGGAACGTGCCCTCGCAATCGTGCGGGAGAAACAACCCCACCTCTCCCCAGAACTGCAGCAGCGGGTGGCGCGCGTGGTCGGACTGGGCGCTGTCAAGTACTTCGACCTTTCGCAGGCCCGTACCAGTGACTACGTCTTCTCCTGGGACAAAATGCTCGCCATGAACGGCAACACCGCACCCTACATGCAGTATGCGTTCGTACGCATCAACTCGATCCTGGAAAAATGCGGCATCGACCCCGCGACGCTGTGCGGCCCGCTCACGCTCGATGACCCGGCGGAGCGCTCCCTCGCACGTGCGGCCCTCGAACTGGGGGATGCGATTGAAGAGACGGCTGCCACCTATCGCCCCAACGTGCTCACCACGTTTCTCTACGAGGTTGCAAGCCAGTTCTCCACCTTCTACGAACGGTGTCCGGTTCTCGCGGCCGACGAAGCCGTCCGCACGTCTCGCCTGACGCTCTGCCGCCTCGTGGCACGCACCCTGGAACTCGGGCTCTCCCTTCTCGGGATCGAGACCCTTCCCAGGATGTAGCCATGCGACATCCTCCCCACCCCCATCCCCGTCCTCGAATCCCAGAAACCCACCAGCGAACACGCCTGGCCCGGGATCGGAACATTCGCCAGATCGTCTTCGGCGCCCAGGACGGATTGTTGACCGCACTCGGCATCGTGACCGGCGTGGGCGCCGGCCTTGGTGACAGGTCAGTCATCCTGTTGACCGGATTCGTCGCCCTCGTGGTGGGGGCCCTCTCCATGGGAGTGGGAGAGTTTCTTGGCGGACGCACCGAGCGCGAAGTACTGGAAAACGCGCTGGAACTCGAAAAAAGCGAGATGGCGGAGTTTCCGGAAGACGAGTTCGCGGAGCAGGTCAGTTACTACCGCACCAAGGGATTTCCGCGAGACGAAGCGGAGATGATCGTGCGGCGCCTTCAGCAACATCCGGAAATCTGGTTGCACGAGATGATGCGCGACGAGTTCGGCATCGATCCCCGCGACATCGAGGAGGACGGACTGCGCCCGGCCGTCATCATGGGCACGTCGTTTGCGGCGGGAGCCATCGTACCGTTGCTGGGATTCCTGCTTCCCGTGCGTGCCGCGCACGCACAGATCGTGAGCGCCTGTCTGGCCGCGTTTGCCCTGTTCTCCATCGGATTCGCCGCCGGACGTCTGGGCGGGCGCAGCCCTGTTCGCAAGGGGATCGAAATCGTCGCGGCGGGAGCACTCGTCTTCGCCATTTCACACGCCGTGGGCCACCTTGTTCCGTGGTTCTTCGGGCATGACCCGATAAGCTCGGGAGGCTGAAACCGGCCTGCGGTGAACGAAACGGCGCGGGCGCCGACAAGAGATGCAAAAGAGGGTGGAACAGGAAGACCGCGAACCGTGACTCCCCGTAACGCAATCTGTCCGGCACGAACTTCACGAACTTCACGAACGAGCCCGCTTATGCAAAACTCATGATCGCTTCCACGCACAAGACCCTGACGAAAAAACTCAGCAACCTTCGCGCGGCCTATCGGCAAAAACTGCCTTCCCGTGTACAGGAGATCGCGAGTCTGTGGCAGGCGTTTGTCCAGGATGAGGCAAACGAAAATTCCCTTCCCCCATTGTACTTCCTTGTCCACCGCCTTGCGGGTTCTGGCGCGAGCTTTGGAATGCCCGAGGTCAGTCGTGTTGCGGCCACGCTGGAGAGTGCTCTACGCGTGCGCGTTGAGGACAATCCCGGTGTAACCGCGGCGCAGGGTTCGCACATCGAAGGTCTGATCGGCGAACTGAGACACATCGCAACACAGTCGGAAGTCGAACGGACAGACGCCCCTCAGGTAGACTTTGTGGGTCAGCGAGGCACCGTCCCGCCGCCACAGGCCACCGCGGACACAAGCCCGTGCAACGCAGCCGGGCCCCGCATCCACTGCTTCGCGAACGACTCCGCTCCCACAACTGGCAGTGCGAGCTGCAACGCCCTCCAGGCAATGAACCGCCGAATTGCCGTGCTGGATACCGATCAGCGACACGCCACGGAACTTGCCCGACGCCTGAAGGCCTACGGGTATGAAGCGTCGGTCCTCTCGTCGCCCGATGACATCCCCTGGACCCGTGTCCCCCCCGTTCTCATCGTTGAGCGCTCCCTCCTCGGCGCCGTGCTTCCGATGCGCGTGCTGTCCGGAGAGATCGTTCCGGAACACGCGTCCGACTTCACTTCCGGCGCAGAACGACACGCTCCGCTCATCGTCTTCTCCGAGCGGGACGACCTGAGCGCCCGCATTGAAGCCGTGCGGGCCGGCGCAGTGGCCTTCCTTTCGCTTCCCCTCGACTTCGACCACCTGCTCGACCATCTGAGCGAAATGACCACGGACGTCGCCACGGATCCCTATCGCGTACTCGTGGTAGACGACGACACCGACCTCACGGAACATTATGCGGCCATCCTGGCCGGCGCCGGAATGACGGTCGGGACGCTCAACCATCCGCAAGAATTGCTCCGTGTCATGGTCGATTTCCATCCCGACGTCATCCTGATGGACATCTACATGAACGACTACAGTGGCTCGGATCTCGCTCGAGTCATTCGACAGCACGAGGCCTGGCTCACGATTCCCATCGTATTTCTCTCAAGCGAAGGGGACGCCGACCGCCAGATGGCCGCGCTCTGCGCCGCCGGTGACGATTTTCTGACGAAGCCAGTTCGAGACACGCACCTCGTGCTGGCGGTCACCAGTCGAGCCCAGCGCGCTCGCCAGCTGCACGCAATGATGAGTAGAGACCCTCTGACAGGCCTTCTCAATCACCGAACCCTGCTTGAACACGCCCACAACGAAGTCGCACGCGCCAGGCGCCATGATTTCGTGGTCTCGTTTGCAATGATTGACCTCGACTTTTTCAAGAAGGTCAACGATACACACGGTCACATGGCCGGCGACCAGACATTGCGAAATCTCTCGCACCTGCTTGCACGGCGATTGCGACGCACAGACATCATCGGTCGCTACGGGGGAGAAGAGTTTTCAATTCTGCTCCCCCATGCCTCAGGGGAGAACGCGCGGATGGTCATTGACAGGATCCGCGCAGATTTCGAACGCATCACCCAGCGCGCGGAAGAACAGGAGTTCCACGTGACGTTCAGTTGCGGCGTGTCCAGCCTGCCTCCGTGCGACTCGCTCACGACCCTCATCGAACACGCGGACCAGGCCCTGTACCGAGCCAAGGACCTGGGCAGAAACTGCGTGGAACTGTTCTGACATTCCGCGGGGAGGGCCGCCCTGCCGGTCAGGTCCGAGGGGTACGACGACGCACCAGGGCGAGCGCAAGCATTCCGGCACAGAGTGCGATCGGGACGGGTTCCGGCAGCGGAGCAGACGTCAGGAACTGGGCAGGAGCAAGGGCCTGATTTGTGATCAGCACGTTGTCAAGGTAGGTCGTCGAGGCCGCGTAACTTCCGATTCCGGATTCCAGATATCGCCCGTTGATGGTCCAGGCAGCGCTCGTTGGAAGATTGGAATTCTGGTCGACAAACGCCGCCGAAGTCGCACCGTTGACGTATGCCGTGTAGGTGCTTCCCTGCTTCACCAGCGCCACAAAGTTCCACTGGTTGAGCGTGATGGTTCCAAACATGTTGTTGTTCTGGGTCGCAAAAAGCGGGTGAAGATTACCGCTTGGATCGCGATAGTCCGCAAAAAACTGGCCGTTCCAGTAACCGATGTTGTAGCGGTTCGCGTCAGTGGATCCGGTCGTGGTCCAGAAGATGTCATGCTCTCCCGTCACAGACCCGATGGGGTCGAAGTAGAATTCAAGCGTGGCGTTCGTGGAGGTATCGAACAAGAACTGGCTGTTGAACTCAGTCGCATAGGTATACCCGGCAAAATACGCGCTCAAGGTATCCGCCTGCCCGGTCTGGGGAACTGTCGGGCCCGGCACATTCGTGCTGTAGGTCGGTGAACTCGTAATCACGGAACCGTTGGTGGTTCCGGTGGAGTCGACAACAGTTGTCACCGCCGTATTGGCAACGCCATTCTCAAACGTATAGGTATCTACAATTGGCGATGCTTGCGCCCTCGCAACGAATCCTGCAGCGACCGCAAGGGCAAGAAGCAGGGAGAGGAAATAACGACGACAGACCGGGTGATATGTGCTCACGGGTGCCTCACTTCAGCGCGGTTGAATGTGCGTCTCAACCTGTGAGTCGGTCGGGAGCACAGCACAGGCAGGAAACTGACACCGTGACCCGGCGAAGGTCAAGGCAGGCAAAACGACGGTACCCACCTGACGCAAACCTCCGCTTCCAACGCTCCCTCAAAGGCCTTCAACGCAATTACTAGTGGTCCAACGTTCGTCACAAGGCGG
>JAJXVI010000144.1 GCA_021782195.1 bacterium
CCACTGTCGGAGGAGGGCCGCGATGCCCCCGTGAAGAAGACGCCCGCACCCCTGCAGTTGCGGATGCGCGAATCGACGATGTCGACCTCGACGTCGAGGAGCTTGATCCCCGTCCCGCTCCTCGACTACGTTGCCGTGGCCGGGACGCAACTGAAAATGCTGGCTGATCTTGCGAAGATCTACGACGTCCCCTTCCACCAGGAGCGAGGCAAATCCATCGTGATGTCGCTTCTCGGTAGCCTGGGAATGGGAACCCTTGCAATGGGTTCCTTCGTTAGCCTGCTGAAGGTGCTGCCGGGTGTCGGTCTCGCTTCCCTGGCATCCGTACCGATCATTTGCGCAGCCGTTACCTATGCGGTTGGGAAGATCTTTATCCAGCACTTTGCCTCCGGCGGCACGTTCCTGACCTTCAAACCCGAGGCTGTTCGCGAGCACTTCAAGGCCGCCTTCAGGGAAGGCGTTGAGGAAGCACGCAAAATGAACGCTGGCAATGCGCCGGCTTCTCCTGTGGCTGCCAGCAAGTAGCCCGCTATTTCCGGACCATCGCAAACGAGCGGATGATAGCGAACGAGCCTGCCATGGGAATGGCAGGCTCGTTTGACACCGGCCGACGATTGACCGGAGTTGTTGACTCGGCACGAAAGCCCCCACCTTCGCGAACACGACGAGAGCGTGGCCAGCAGAGCGCCCGATCAAGCTGCCCATCCGTCTGTTGGCGCTCCTCCTGTTGCTGCCTGCCTTTGCCCCGTCACCGCGACAGCCACGCTTGAGGTGCGGGTGAGCCGCGTCGGGCCGCAGGTGATTGATGGCCTGGCGGCATGCCGCCACGATCCGCCGTCTATGGCCCCTTGACACTCTCCGCGGCCTCGTCCATGGCACGCACGAGCGGATCGAGGCCGCCTGGCAGGAACCTCGCCAGCACCTGCTCTGTGTGCTTGGCCTCAATCCACCGAGCGATCAGGGGCACGAAGAACAGCGGCCACCCGAAGAGCCAGAGCAGGCACCCGAGGACCCTGGACTCGGAAGGGGTCTCAGCAGCGTGCTTGAAGAATGCCCGCTTCCAGTTCATGCGATCGGTACTGTGATTGCGAAGGAGAACCCACCCCCCATCACCATCACCGCCCCCTTCACGCGTTCCCCACACCATCGACACGAATTGACCGTCTCTGACTGCGATGTCCCAGTCGACCAGGTGGACAGCCGTCTCCCTCCCCGCTCTGTCCACGACGAAGAATCGATCGTGCGTGACGGTTCTGCTCGACACACTCGTTGAAGTTGTCGTGCTGCCTGATGGAGTATAGTAGGGATTGCTTGAGCCTGGAATGGAGGTCGTAGTTGAGGTGCTGACATTGATTCTTGCCTCGAGCTCCCGGGCGGTTCCCGCAACATGGCCTGACACCGGACGGAGTTGATACTCGCCACCCCCCCCGACCAACCGGAAAGCGTGTGCACGGTCGAGCGCCAGCATTGTCCCGGCTGTCCTGCGAACGCTGTTCCAGGTAAGCAATGCAGCGGCGATGACCATCAACGCCATCCATACATCTACAAAGTGTACAATGGCGCCGGTCTCTGGCGTATGCGGGCCGTGCGCTGAGCCCGAGGCAATGGGGCGCCGAGCGACGTCGAACGACAGCGATCGACCGATCGCGCGGATGACGTTGTCGTCGCTTACAATCACGGGGGTGATGGCGTGTGTGCCGTCGTTCTCAAGAATCTGTACCGGGCCAATTCCAAGAGAGTCTCCGCGCCGTGTGACGGCCCACCGATCGCTCAAGATCTCCAGGCCATTCCCTACGGCAGTCTCTCCGATGGTCGGCGCGGGCTGGTCGATCAGATACAGGAGATGGAATGAGCCAGGATTGGGAGCGCCCCCTCGCCCATTGCTCCCGTACGTCGTCCGGGTGAGGTTGATGGCGGGGGTTATGGTGGTCACAAAGGTGCTGATGGACTTCCCTGGCACCTTTGATATGACGATGGATAGATTGCGAGGCAGGGACGTGTGGGCGGGGTCCGCAGCCTGTGCCCCCACCGCAAGGAGACCTGTGGAAAGAATCAACAATGCAAGGGCAAACGCCGACCTGGAGACGAATTTCACGGAATGGCACTCCTTGAGGGATATTCCCCAGACCTCACGACTGCTGCAGTCAGTCAGTCAGTCGAAGCCGGAGTTGCTCGATGAAACAAGTGGATATCCGCCCCCCACCTCAGTGACTGCCATCCATTGGACCTCCGTCGCAGACCACGCTCCAGGTCTTGGAAGAACCTGGTCGTGAACCCGGAGCCAGGTCATATGTGTGGCTGTTCCGTGGTGGAACCTCGGAGCATTCCGCCGTCGAGTTTCTGTATTCCGAAACGCGCACCGCCCGGAGGACGCACCCTGATGGAAGGACAGAAGCCGAGACCTCCCACCCTCAGGATACCCACCTGGACGACAGAAGGCCGGTCCAGGACAATGGAAGGTGCCGCCGTTGCGGGGAGGGGGTGCCGTTCAGGAGCGTGACCTTTGAAGAGACGCACGGCTTCAGGAACGTGAAGGCGCCACGTACAGCCCCTGCGTCGCTGGTGTGCCTGACGGTTCGGTCAGCAGCGCCTGCGCCTGCGGACCAGGAGGCCTGCTCCGCACAACACGAGCGAGAGGTAAATCGGTGGATCGGGCAGGTAGGCGAGCTGGAAGTTCGTCAGTGTGATTGAGCCGGACGGATAACTCTCGAACATGATGTAGTTCAACTGGCCCGCAACGGCGTAATTGGAGAGTGTGGTTCCGTTGAGTGAGGTGGTCACGATGCCGTTGTTGTAACTGACCGCAATCGTTCCGGTCAGAGGGACCGAGTTGTTGTTGCCGCTGTAGGCCACGGGCGCGCCCCAGTAAACCCAGTTGCTGCCGTCTGCATAGAGCAGGCTGGAAGTTGTGTCCGGTTCCCCGTTGTAAGTGGTGTTTGCCCACGAGGACACGGTGTCGTAGCTCGTGCTTGCCCCTGTATAGTGGTCGTACCAGAAGAAGCCATAACTGGCTGACTCGCTGTAGTCAACCTGGAACGACCAGTTTCCGGGAATCGAACTGAGGCCGGTCGCCGCCGAGAGGTTGAAGGTCTCAAAACTACCGGCGGTGACGACGTTGCCGGTACCGCCCGAGTTCGTGAAGTTGCTCAACGCTGGATCGTTCAGGACCGTGGCTCCAGCCGTCGACATGAGTGTGCCAACGAGAACGAGAACAACAAGAACCAGATTGGTGACCCTTCGAAACTTGCGCATCTGCCGCCCTCTCCGCCCGGGGCTTGCGGGTTGATCCCTGCCCCTGTGCTCCAGGGATCAACCCATCGACTGTGCCTTTTCTCGGCAACCAGAGCGAAATCCTCTTGATGGCGCGGGCGAAGCGCTGCGCGTCCCGGCCGCTGAAGCCGGGCAACTCGACCGCTGTGGTTTTTCTTGCGACTTCCTTCCCTGGCACGACCGGATGACCGGCGAGTTCAACCTCAATCTGCAAACTGGGAGTCACGCCTTTCGCACAGGAAGCTTGCAGAACAGGATTGCACGATCAGGCCTCCTGGAGTTGCCGTTCCTCGAGCCAGGCACCGATCCCCTCCTGGGTGCGGGCGCGCAGATCGACTGCGAGGGCCAGTCGCTCGAGCGTTTGCTCGGCGGCCTGGCGGGCGGCCTCGACTGGATGTCCGGCAAGATGGGTGCGGGCCTCCTGCAGATGAAGATCCGTGATCAACTGGCCGATGGCTTCTACCACCCGGCGTAACAGCATGGGAGCGGCCGTCAGTCTGTCGATGACGGCAGCCCACTCATCTCGCAACACTCTCCAGAACGGCTCCCGCGCCACGGGATTGCCCATCAGCGTCGTGGCAAAACCGGCCCAGTCCTGCAGTGGAACACCACCGTTCATCAGCTTCTGCGTGGCACGGGCGGCGAGTTCCTCGTTTTCAAAAGCGGCCAGCGCCATCAACCATCGTCGCTTGAACGCGGGCTCCGTCTCCCTGGAGAACAGTTCTTCGAACTGCTCGAAGCGAGCTGCGTTGCCGCGGCGCGCAGTCATCTTCACCGCGGCGTCAGCCAGATTGGCGTCGAGAGCCGTGTGGTCGCCGGCGATGAACCGATCGAGGCGCATCGTCGCCTCGTCTGTCACCGCCGGATCGCGGGCCACGAGACCCAGCGCCCGGATCACGGCGGCCCGCCGCAGACGGGTGGCGTCGTCTTCCTCGTCCCGTCTGTCCCACCCGACGGTATCGAGCTGTCGGGCCAGCAGTCGCCTGACGAAGACACGCAGGTGCTGGCGGTCCGCCTCGGCCACCAGGCGGTAGTCAATCGTTTCGAGCCGTGCCACGATCGCGTCAAGCACCGCGTAGTCCGAGTCGTTTGCGAAGGCTGCGAGGAGTTCGAGAAACGTGTCCACGTCGCGCCGCCCGGCGCGCACAAGGGCCCACTCATCCGTCAGGAGTTGCGTACGCTCGGCGGCGTCGAGCGCGTCGAGATGCGAGCGGAGGCCGCTCAGCAAAGCTGCGTCCGGCTCGACGACGTAGACGCCCGTGGCGCCCGCGTTGAGCACCACGTAGTCTGGCGTTCCCACCAGCACCAACGTCGTCTCGGCAGCGTCGAAGAGGACACGCACGTCGTGGGTCTGGCCCCCGACGGCGTAGCGGATGACGAGGGGCACTGGCCAGAACACGCCTGGTCGGGTCTTGCCGGGTTGACTGAAGAAGCGCTGTTGAGTCAGGTGCAGAGAGACACCGTCGAGTCGGGCCGATACCATCGGGAAACCCGGTTGCTCAAGCCACGCGTCCGCCAGGCGCGTCACCGGTTGGGCCGAGACCTCCGAGAGGGCGTCCCACAGGTCGGCTGCCACGGCATTGCCACGAGCGTGACGCTTCATGTAGAGCCCGACACCGGCGCGGAAGACCTCTGCGCCGAGGAACCGCTCGATCATGCGCAGCGTCGCGCCCCCTTTCTCGTAAGTGATGAGATCGAACGACTCGGTCGCATCCTCGACGGTTTTCACGATGCTGCGAATCGGATGGGTGGATTCCATTGCGTCCAAAACCATGGCGGCCGCCTTTCCGCCGTCGAAGTCGCGCCAGACCTTCCACTCCGGCTTCCACTGGTCGACGATCACATTGGCCATCCAGGTTGCGAAGGCTTCGTTGAGCCAGAGATCGTCCCACCACTTCATCGTGACGAGATTGCCGAACCACTGATGGGCCAGTTCGTGCGTCACGACCTCGGCCACCCGCTTTCGCTGCGGCAGTGAGGCCACTTTCGGGTCGAGGAGCAGGGCAACCTCGCGATAGGTCACGAGGCCGGCATTCTCCATGGCTCCCGCTTCGAAATCGGGCAACCCTATCTGGTCGAGCTTGCCAAAGGCATAGGGCAGCCCGAACCACGCCTCCAGCCGCGGGAGCACGTTCTCCGCGACGTCCTGGGCGAAATCGGCGAGGTGGCGTTTCTCGGGAACCGCCCACGTGGCGATCTCGACGGCGTCTCTCTCGGGCTGATTGCGACGGGCCACGTCGAAGCGTCCGACGGCCAGGGCGATGAGGTAGGTGGGCAGCGGCGGTGTCTCCTTGAATCGCACGCTTTGATAGCCGTCGATCAGGGTGCGCTGTTCAACGATTCCGTTGCCGAGCACCTGATAGTCGGCGGCAGCCTCGACGGTCAAGCGCCAGGGCGCCTTGAAACCGGGTTCATCAAAGCAGGGAAAGACGCGTCGGGCATCGGCAGCTTCGAACTGCGTCACCGCGATTTCGGGACCGGCGAGATACAGGCCGCGCAGACCCTCGCAAAAGCGGCCGCGATAGACAAACTGCAGGGAAGTCACCCCGACCGGCAGTGTGTCACTGAAGGTGAACACGAGGGTCTGGCTGGCGGGTTCGGCGCGGTGGATGGGCGAACACGCGTGCCCGCCGATGGTTGCGACGACGCTCTCGATTGCCAGGTCAAGACCGTGGAGGACGAGTTCGGCACCGGCCCTGGCTAGTTCGACGTCTATCGTGAGGCGACCCTCGAAGGAGTGCGCTGCCACGTCGATACGCAGTCTTGCGTCATAGCGGAGGGGACGAACATCCGTGGCAAGACGGAAGGCACGGTCCGCGGTGGGATGTGGCGTGCTCTCCTGTCCGTGGGACGATGCGGACGCACCTGTTGAAAGTGACATGGCAAACCTCCAGAGGGAACTTCTCCCGAGGTTACCGTGAGAAGGCGTGAGGCTCCTGCAACCGTGCAACGCTGTGTCGCGACGTCGCCGGTTTCGGCGACTCCCTGACTCCGTTGAGAATGGCCCGCATCGCGGCAATCGGTGCAGAGGCTCGCCTGAGCGAGTCCGCTCCTGCCCATCGCGGTTTTGCGACATGCGTGGGGACGCAGGCATTGCGAAACCCGATCCGGTTTGGAACACACGCAACACGCATCACGCACCGCGCCCCGCAGGGCGGGTTCGTCTATCTGACGGCAGTTCGGGATGGCTACAACCAGCGCAGTTCACCCCGATTCCTGTTGTGCGGCTCTGAAAAATGCCTGGAGTGCAGGATTCCTGGTGTGCCTGTTTAACCAGATTCACAATGCCTGTCCGGTGGGGAGCGTTTCCTGGTTGGATGTAGCCTGCTTCACGGTATA
>JAJXVI010000145.1 GCA_021782195.1 bacterium
CCCAGTACACCTGCCCGATGCACCCGGAGGTGGTGAGCGATCGGCCAGGGCAATGTCCCAAGTGCGGCATGACGCTGGTACCGCGTAGCGCCGCCGGAGATCATGGCGGTGGCGTTCATGCGTCCGCTGGCCACGAGGCGGGGCATGGCGACATGATGGTGGACGAGCATCGCACCTTTGACATCAGCTTCAAGGACGACTATCCCAACAGCGACATGGCCGGCCGCACCATCACGTTTGCTTTCCATCTCAAAGGCATCAAGAAGCGTGAGGTTCCGGAGGTGGACGACGATCTTGCTCGTGAGGTCTCTTCGTTCTCCACGCTTGAAGAGCTCAAAGCCGACATCCGATCCCGCCTCGAACGGGCCTTTGAAATCTCGGTCGGCAATCGCGCCGTCTTTGAACTTTCAGGCAAGCGCACTGACATTCAGATCCCGCGTGCGTTCAGCCGCAACATTGCCTTCCACGTACTTGAGAACCAGGCGCGCCAGCTCGCCTCGGCCGGGATTCGTTTCGATGAATTCCTGCGCAAACAGGGTCACCGCATCGAGGATCTCATTGAACGCATGCGTCCCGACGCCGAGGCGGCTGCACGTGCCGAGATGATTCTTGACAGCATTGGCAACCTGGAAAATGTGCAGGTAACAGACGAGGACGTCGAGCGTGAGCTGCGAACCTACGCAACTTCTCAGGGTCGCGAGTACGAGGAGGTTCGCGCTGAATTCGAGCAGGCAGAGCGACTCGAGGCCGTTCGCAACGACGCCCGGAGGCAGGCCGTGCTGGTTCGAATTGCGGGGAAGGTGCGTGTTGTGCAGGAGGCGCCTCCAGTTACGGAGGCGTCGGAGGCGTCTGAAGCGCCCGTGTCCGAGTCCGGCGACGAAGCTGGCACTGACGACGCGTTCCCCGTGACGTCTCCGCTCGGGGAAGCCTGAAGCAGCCCGTGACCGGCTGGGCGCCTGTTGAGGAGATCTCCACGGGCGCGCCTGACGGTTCTGACCGGTCCCCCCCTCCTGTCTTTCCCAGACCGACTCCTGGAGGCCCGTCGGAGACGCTCGCGCCGATAAAGCCATGAGTACTGTGGGGCTTTTCTTCGAGAACCGTGCATCTCGTGATGCTGTCGGCTCTCGAAGGTGCCCTGTCTGCGCAGGAGACAGTCGCCGGGTGAGAGAAGAAACCTGTCTCCAGCGGTGGCCGAGCTTGTTGTTTCCGCACCGCGCCATACGGGCCACTCGGGCGGGCCGTCCGAAAGGGCGCACACCGTCGCCGGGGTGGCAGCTGAGATCACGACGAATTGAGGAACGGGAAATCCCTATGGAAGACCGCATTGCAAGAGCCCAGCACCTGGTCCCCATGGTGGTGGAGCAGACGGCACGGGGAGAGCGCGCATACGACATCTACTCTCGCCTGCTCAAGAACCGGATCGTGTTTCTGGGTGACGCAGTTGACGATACCATTGCAAATCTCGTAATTGCTCAGTTGCTGTATCTCGAGCAGGAAGATCCGGACAAGGACATTGATATCTACATCAACAGTCCTGGCGGGTCCGTGTCTGCCGGACTGGCGATCTACGACTGCATGCAGCTCGTAAAACCCGATGTCTCGACCATCTGCATGGGCCTTGCGGCCAGCGCTGCGGCGCTTCTACTCGCCGGTGGGGCGAAGGGAAAGCGCTGCGCCCTTCCGTATTCGAGGATCCTGATTCATCAACCGTGGATCAAGTCTATCGGTGGTCAGGCAACTGACGTTGACATCCACGCTCGTGAAATCATCCATACCCGTGCCACCCTCAACAAGATCCTCGTGGAACATACGGGCCAACCAGTCGAACGGATCGAGAAGGATACCGACCGCGACTACTACATGTCTGCTGACGAAGCAAGAACATATGGATTGATTGACAAGGTCATCACGCGCGAGTCTCGTTGACAGGTTTTTGGTGATGCTTCTTCTGGGAAAGAAGATAGTTGAAAGCGTTGCACATGCAGTCCTCGGCAGGCATACCGTGCCTGTCCCAATTGTTCGGAGGTAGACATGTTTCATTTTGGTGACCAGCGCGGGCAGCTCAAGTGCTCCTTCTGCGGGAAGAATCAGGAGCAGGTCCGCAAGCTTATCGCGGGGCCCGGCGTCTACATCTGCGATGAGTGCATTGAACTGTGCAACGAGATCATCGAAGAAGAACTCTCCAGGCACACCGAGGACCTGCAGCGTTTTCGCAATCTTCCCAAACCCAAGGAAATCTTCAACATCCTGAACCAGTACGTCATCGGTCAGGAGAAGCCCAAGAAGATTCTGTCGGTGGCGGTTTACAACCACTACAAGCGTATTCACCACGCCCAGGGCCCGGCAAGTGAGGAGGTCGAGTTGCAGAAGAGCAACATCCTTCTCATCGGGCCGACGGGATGTGGCAAGACCTATCTCGCCCAGACGCTCGCGAAGATCCTCAATGTTCCTCTGGCGCTTGCTGACGCGACCTCCATTACAGAGGCCGGGTACGTCGGGGAAGACGTTGAGAACATCCTTCTGAAGCTGATTCAGGCCGCCGATTACGATGTCAAGCGTGCTCAACAGGGCATCGTGTACATCGATGAGATCGACAAGATCGCCCGCAAGTCCGAGAACCCTTCCATCACGCGCGACGTATCGGGGGAAGGGGTTCAACAGGCCCTTCTCAAGATTCTTGAGGGTACGGTTGCAAATGTTCCTCCGCAGGGTGGGCGCAAGCATCCCCACCAGGAGTTCATTCAGATCGACACCACGAACGTGCTGTTCATCTGTGGAGGGGCGTTCGAGGGGCTCGACAAGCTCATCGAACAACGTACGCGCGAGCAATCGCTGGGATTCCGTGCAAACATCGAGAAACGCAAGGAGCGCAATATCGGTCAGATTCTCTCCCAGATCATGCCGGAAGACCTTCTCAAGTTCGGCTTGATTCCAGAGTTTGTCGGGCGTCTTCCGATCGTCGTCACACTCGATGCCCTCGATGAGGAAGCATTGCGAAGAATCCTGGTGGAGCCTCGTAATGCACTCATTCGTCAGTACCAGAAGATCTTCCAGATGGATGGTGTGGATCTCGTTGTGACCAAGGAGGCCGTGTCCGCCATTGCGGCCGAGGCGCAGACGAGAAAGACGGGAGCCCGTGCCCTGCGTTCAATCATCGAGGAAGTCATGGTCAACATCATGTACGAGATTCCCTCGATGAACAATGTTCGCAAGGTCATTGTGACACCTGAGGTCATCACCGAACGCCAGGAGCCGACACTGATCTTCGGCGAGGAAGAGAAGAAGGCTGCTTCGTAACTTTTCTGGGAGCGCCACACGTCAGGCCTCTGGCAAGCCAGGACAGGGTTTGAGACTGACCGCTTCTTTACGGGCTGCAGGGTTCGCGTGATGCGAGACGCTGTTCCCGCGTCGAGACCAGCGGATCAGGGGCGTGGTCCCCACGGTTGCCCCACTGTGACGTGGCAGAAGGGCATATCTGGAAGTCGAGCTTGCAGGCTGGGACCGACGTCTGTTACACAGGGGCGCACGCGAGCGTGGGCCCCTGTGTGAGTTTTTCATGCTGTGGCCCGGGGGACAGGCCTTTGCCAACTGTAACGGAACAACGTTCTCGTCCCTCGCACAATCATCGCCGGGAGGGCCGGGTCAGCGACCCGGAGCCCGCCAACGGAGGAGACGCACCCGATATGGAACAGACTGAGAGCAGGACGATGGACAAGCAGTACTCATTTGCGGAGGTGGAGCCTCGCTGGTACGCTATCTGGGAGCAGAGGGGGGTGTTCACGCCATCGTCCGATTCGGAGCGTCCTCCGTACAGCGTCGTGATTCCCCCTCCCAACATCACGGGGTCTCTGCACATGGGCCACGCCCTGAACAATACCATCCAGGACATCCTCATTCGCACCCGTCGTATGCAGGGTTTTTCGGCCCTCTGGGTGCCGGGGACGGACCACGCCGGAATTGCAACCCAGGCGGTGGTCGAGAAGTCGATAGCCAGGGAAGGGCTGACCCGTTTCGACCTCGGCAGGGAGCGTTTCATGGAACGCGTCTGGAAGTGGCGGGAGGAGTACGGGCGCACCATCGTCGGTCAACTCAAGCGTCTTGGAGCGTCGTGTGACTGGAGCCGCGAGCGTTTTACGATGGACCTGCAGTGCACGCGCGCTGTACGCGAGGCATTTTATCGCCTCTATCAGAAGGGTTGGATCTATCGAGGAAAGTACATCGTCAACTGGTGTCCACGTTGTCTGACGGCCCTCTCCGACCTTGAAGTTGAGCACGAGACCGATCCGGCGGGTAACATCTACCACATCCGGTATCCGCTCGACGATGAAACCGCAATCGTCATCGCGACCACGCGCCCCGAGACCATTCTTGCGGACTCGGCAATCGCCATCAATCCTCGCCTTGAGTACGTGGGAGACGACGGGATTTCACGTCCGAATCCCTGGAAGCATCTGGCCGGACGCAAGGCCCGCCTTCCCCTGGTCGGGCGGCTGCTTCCCATCATCGAGGATAGTCATGTCGAGCTCGGCTTTGGAACGGGTGCACTCAAGGTCACCCCGGGCCACGACGTGAATGACTTTGCGATCGGGAGCAGACACGCGCTCGAGACCATCGTTGTGATGGATGAGCACGGGTGCATGAACGAGGCGGCCGGTGTGTACGCCGGACTGGACCGCTTCAAGTGTCGTGCCAGAATCCTGGAGGACCTTGAGCGCGAAGGATATCTGGTCAAGGTCGAGCCGTATCCGGTGGCCCTCGGCCGCTGCTACCGCTGCAACACCGTTCTTGAACCGTACCTGTCGGACCAGTGGTTCATGCGGATGGAGGAGATCGCCCGTCCGGCCACTGAGGTCGTGCGGGAAGGGCGCGTTCGTTTCTGGCCGCAGCGCTTTGGCGATCTGTACCTGCGGTGGATGGAGAATCTGCGTGACTGGTGCATCGGTCGTCAGTTATGGTGGGGGCACCGCGTACCGGTGTGGACATGTGAAAACGGCCACCAGGAAGCATATCGAGACGATCCGACGCAGTGCGTCCGTTGCGACAGCAAGGGACTCGTTCAGGACCCCGACGTTCTTGATACCTGGTTCTCGTCTGCGCTGTGGCCGCTTTCCACCATGGGATGGCCTGCCGAGACAGAGGATCTTCGGCGTTACTATCCGACAAGCGTGCTGAGCACCGATCGCGGCATTCTCTATCTCTGGGTGGCGCGAATGATCATGACGGGCCTCGAGTTCAAAGGCGACATCCCATTTTCCGACGTGTACATTCACGCCACCGTCCTCACGCGCGACGGGCGGCGGATGTCGAAGTCGAAAGGGACAGGGATTGATCCCCTGGTGCTCTTCGAACAGTACGGCACCGATGCAACTCGTTTCGGTCTGGCCTGGATGACCGGACAGGGGCAGGATATTCGCTTCTCCGAGGAGCGAATCCAGATGAGCCGGAACTTCGCCAACAAGATCTGGAATGCCGTGCGCCTGGCCTTGCGCCTTCTCGAGCACGGTGGCGTGACGTCGATGGCGAGCCCTTTTGCGACCCCGTCACATGACCGTGCGTGCTGGAGTCTTTACGATCGCTGGATCGTGTCGCGTCTGCAAGAGGTGGTGGCGAAAGTCTCGCAGGCGGTTGACGATTTTGCGTTCGAAGTTGTGGCCCGTACCCTCTACGACTTCTTCTGGGACGAGTTCTGCGACTGGTATCTGGAACTCATCAAGCCGGTCTTCTATGACAGACAGGATCCCGGCGAGCAGCAGCGGACTGCAGGAGTGCTGGGCGGTGTCTTGAGCGTCTTCCTCCGCCTGCTTCACCCCGTCATGCCATTCATCACCGAGGAGTGCTGGCAGACGCTTTCTGGGGACAACAGTCTGATTGCCACGGCCCCGTGGCCGACTGTCGATGACGCGTTGCGGGACGCGGCTGCTGATGAAGAGATGGCACTGCTCACCGACATCGTACGAGGAATTCGGCAGATGCGGGCAGAGCTATCAACACCTCCCCGCGACGATACCGAGGTCGTGCTGGTATTTGAAAGTGCAGCAACCAGAGCTGTTCTGGAGGCAAACAGCGAGGTACTTCGTCGGCTGGTGCACGCCAATCCCGTGACGCTGCTGGCGCGGCTAGAGCAGAAGTTGCCAGCGGCGCTCAGTGTGCGCAGTTACGGAGGCGAATTGTTCCTCCCATTACCGGCTTCGATGGAACTTGACCGCGAACTGGCGCGCCTCGAGAAGGAGTGCGCTGACACCGATGGACTCATTGCAGCGGCCGGGGCAAAGCTTGCGCGCCCCGGATTTGTCGAGAAAGCCAGGCCCGAGGTTGTCGAGCGTGAGCGGGCAAAGCTTGGCGAACTCGAGGCGACGCGGGCCCGGATAGTGCAACGACTTGAGGTGATGCGCGGACTGGTCAGCGTTTCCCAGGAGCAGTCGGCTTCTTCCTGACGCGGTATTCTGTGCCGGGAGAGTCCATCCAGTCGCATGCCGGTGGGGCACAAAGTGGTTGCGTCGACAGACGTGGCAAACGTTGTGCCGGCACGAGTGTTCTTCGTGGCAGGAGAAGAGGGGGCTGCGAGCCAATTCAGTTTGCTATGCTTCGGGTGGTGTGT
>JAJXVI010000146.1 GCA_021782195.1 bacterium
CGTGGCGCGCGTGTAGAGCTTGCCGTCAGAGTACGTACCCGCTCCACCCTCGCCAAAGCAGTAGTTGCTGTCGGGGTCCACCACGCCCTGGCGTGTGATGGCGGCCAGATCGCGTCGTCGGGCCTGCACGTCCTTGCCCCTCTCCAGCACGATCGGGCGGACGCCGAGTTCGATGAGGCGAAGCGCTGAAAACAGACCTGCCGGCCCCGAACCCACCACCACCACCGTACGGCCGCCCGTCACCGGTCGATACGCACGCGTCGGCACGACCACAGGAGGCGCCGGCTCGTCGCACCAGACGTCAAGCGCCAGCACCATCCTGGGACGCTGCCGGGCATCAATGGAGCGCCTGCGGAGGCGAACATCGGTTACGTGATCGGGACTGACGCCGAGATGCCTCGCGGCAGCCGCGCGCCAGGCTTCTGGCGAGGAGGCACTGTCAAGATCAAGAGTCAGTTCGATGGATCGTTGCATGAGAAGCTCTGATTCCGCCCGCTCTGGAGAAATCCTACACCCTCCCGCCAAACCATGAGCAACGATGCAAGGGCTTGACCCGCGCTCCGGCAGCAACCGGCACAAGGGGCCCGCCCTGCACACGGCGAACAGTTCCCCTGCATGTTTGACACCTTCGACCCGCGTGCGTGCGCAAGCGGCCCCGCGTGCGTGCAGGCCCTGCGCCAGGAGTACGAAATTCGCATCAGCCAGCGTCTTGGCGTGCGGCTCCTGCTCATGGCACGGCGCGGAATCCAGGTGTCGCCTGCACTCCTGGAAGAAGCCACCCCGGGCTCCGAACTCGAGCGATGCCTCCTTGACAGCGCCTGGAACAGCGTCGAGGACGCGCCCGCCGCCCGGGCACTTCTGGCGGGACGGGGGTGCGCCGTGCAGGCCGGGCGCCTGATCGGGCTCGGGTGCGTGGACGAAGCCGAGCCCACGGCCGACCTGGCCGACGATGACCGCGTTGAAAGCCACGACGACGCTGCACAGGCTACCGCGCATCACAGGCAGTCGACCGAAGCTCCCCTGACCGCTCTGGCCGTGGTCCCCCCCCCGCGGACCCGCAGCGAGGAACGGTGGGATGCCAGGGGCCTGCAACGCGCCGCGGTCACGTACTTCGACTCTGAAAACCCGGCCGAGCTGGTGGAACGACTGCGTCAACTCTTCCGCACAGCCGACGAGGCCGGCGTCGACCCCGTCCCCCTCCTGGCGTTCGCGCTCGCGCTCGGCAAGGCGCCGCTCGCCCACGAGACCGCCGCGCTCGTGCGTGACCACCTTGACCGCGACACGGGGCGTGCCCTCGAAGATCTGGCGAGCGACGAGGAAGGCAGGGTTCGCGACGCCGTCCACTTCCTGCTCCGTCCCGCTCGAACGACCACCGGTCGCTCTCCAGCGTCCCCCACGCCGCACGAATCCCCCCAGGCCGCACCCGACGCATCGGTTCGCACCGTTTCCCCCGGGGTCGCACTCGTGCACACGTCCCAGGAGGCGCAGTCGAGCGAACTGCCTCCGCTGGCTCCTCTGGTCCTGCCGGCGCTCACGCCGTTGCTGGGCTCTCCCCGCGTGCTTCGCCTGGTGCTGACACACCTTGGGGCCACGCTACCGCTTCTTTCCCTCGATCCCGCGCGCGTGGAGCCGTTCCTCGACGCGCTGCTCGACCGGCTGACCGACCTCGAAGCACCCGAACGGTTCACACTCTCCCGCTTCCTGATCGACGCACAGGGCACCGTCCCGACCCTGCCAGGCCTGCTGCTGCGACGCCTCCGTGCGACGGTGGATCCGCACCAGCAGGCTTTCTACG
This sequence comes from bacterium, assembly GCA_021782195.1. Lineage (GTDB taxonomy): Bacteria > Vulcanimicrobiota > Xenobia > RGZZ01 > RGZZ01 > JAJXVI01. Next base: position 1,796 of record JAJXVI010000146.1, read on the forward strand.
GAAACCTGCTGGCGCGCGTGCGACTGGGCGAGATCGAGCACGAACAGGTGTGTGAGGCGCTGGTGGAACTGTTCCTGCGCCACGGTCAGGACGTCGGGCTCTCCGAACGTCTGAAGGCCACGTTCGCACTGCTCGGCGCCCGCCCCCTCGAACGCCTGACCCAGGAAGCGCCGCGCATGCCGGCCACCATGCAGCGCGGCTATCTGGTCGACCTGTGGGCGGCAAGCCTGCGCAACGGAACGCCGCATCCACCGCTGACGCAACTTGCCGCCTTCATGGCCCAGGAGATCGGCGCCCGCAACCGCGTCTCGTTGCGTTGCATGATTCGAGCCTCCGCCACCGGCTGTGACATGCTCCTGCTGCCAGAACTCAAGCGCATGCTGGACGAAAATGACTGGCTCCGCGCCACCGTCATCGCCACGCTGCTTGACGAGGCCATCACGCTCGAGGAACCCGACGACCTTCCCGTGCTGCGTCTGCTTTCCACGCTCGGACGAGAAGCGGTCGAAGCCGCTTTTGAACGCACGCGCGAGGAAGCCGCGCTCGACGCGCGGGCCGCCCCGCACCGATGCCGCGTCTTCGCCTACATCGCGTCACGCGCGGAACCCGCGTCGTGGCTATGTGAGCTGGTGGAGACCGCCCTGGCCTGGACGTTCCTGGAACGCACCGATCTGCCGGTCAGCGTGCGCACCCTGGGGTTGCTCGGACGCGTCCCCGGCCTGCCCAAATCGTGGCGCCTCGCCACGCTCGATCGCCTGGTACCCGCCGCGGCCGCGCAAACACCACAGCCCACGCCGCCCGACGCAGCGTCTGCCGGTCTGCCGCAGGGGCTTCGCTTTCCGGAGGAACGCCTGCAGGCCGTGCTCGACGTCTACGAATCCGGTGAACCGAGCACCCAGGAGGCGATCGAGGAACGGATCGAGCAGATCGTGGCGGCGCAGTCCCCTCCCCGCCTGCTCCTGGGCGCAACCCTCAACGCCATCGACGCGCTGTTCGAGCGAGAAGACCCTCCTCGGCGCGCAAGCGGGCTTGCCACCCTGCTGGCCCGCACGCTGCTGCGCACAGGGCAGGAGACCTCCCTCGAGCACGTACTGACGAGCATGCTCGCCGAGGACACCGCGGGTGCAGGCGTTCAGGTTCTCCTTCCCTGGAGCAAGGAGGACCGCGATCACGCGCTCGTCATCCTCGGAAAAGCCGCGTCCCACGCACGCTCACCGGAAACGCTGCACCGCATGATCGTCGCGCGCCTGGCGGGTTTCCTCGAAGACTGGCTAGACGCGCACGAGCACGCCCGCAACCTGTACGCACATCGGGACACGCCCCTGTGGCAGGTGCTGACCGACGTGCTCGACCGACGCCCGAGCGAGTACGCGGTGGAAGCCGTGGTGCGCGTCGGCCTGCGCACCATTGAGGTGGCGCGACGAGCGTCCGCCAGTCTCGCCCTGGAACGGCGCGAGGAAGTGCAGCGGTTGCTGGCTCGACTTGTCGTGGTGGCGCCCGCCGATCCCGTGGTGGTGCGCGGAAGTCTCTCTGTCGACCTCGCGCAGAGTGCGCTGCACACACTGCTACGCCTGGCCGCGCAGGACAGCGCGAGTGCGTACGCCCGCTGCGCCGAGCTCTGGGCCGACGAGCGGATGCCATCACGGCTGCGGCCCGCGCTCGAAGCGTTCTTTCGCATGCAACGAGGAACCCCATGAGTACCGATCTGCGACTCGAAGATCTACTGGAAACCGCGGTACTCGCCGGCGCCACCGATCTGGTGCTGGCGCCCGCTCCACACTACGGGAAGCTCCTGGTGCGCGCCGCCCGTCGAACCCTGCTTTCGCGCACCGTGTCCCCTGAACTGCTGCGTTCGCTCTCAAACCAGCTGGGTCTTGAGACGGCACTGCCCGTACTGTTCGGGGGCGGCATGGCCCACACGGATGCCGCCATCTCGTCGTTCGAGATCGACGTACGCGGCACGAAGATCCGCATCCGCGTCACCAGCACCCCGACCTCGAACGGCCCCCTGGTCACCCTGCGCGTGCAGTCACCGGCGGTCCTCGAACGGGCCCTGGCCCAGTTTCGAGAGGGCACGTTCGGCGGCCTCGACGTACTCGAACACCTCACCGAAAAGCAGGGAGTCATCTTCGTCAGCGGACCGCCAAGCGGGGGCAAGACCAGCGCGCTCCATCACCTGATGGTACACGTGGAGGGACCGTTGACCGTGGTCAGCGAAGCCCGCGAGCTCGATGCCGACGTGACGCCGGCGTCCGTGGCGCGAACGACAGGGGGGGTGCTGGTCCTCGACGAGATGGATGAGAGCGACAAGATCGGCCTCGCGCTTGAACTCGGGCGTACGCGCCTTGTGCTCGCCACGCTGGCTGCCCCTGACCTCAAGGCCGCGCTCCGCCGCGTGCGAGGAAGAACCGCAAGCATCGACCCGCTCATCGGCGTCCTCCGCGTCGGATGGGACCAGGGCGCCGATCTGCGTCGCCCGGCCTACTGCTGGTTTCCCATGGAGGGACGCACGGCCGGGGGACACCCGCGGGCCGTCCCCCGCGAACTCCTGACCAACCCCGACGACCTCGCAGCATACCGAACCCTCGAAATCTGGGAGCAACGCTCGTGAACCGCCCACCCCCCATCCAGGCCGTGCTGGAAACCATCTCCCCCGCCGACCACGCGACGCGGGTAGAAGAGGCCACGCGCCTCGTGGAAAACGTTCGTGCCCTTTTTTTGGGCCAGCTCCCCTATCGCGAGCGCACCCGGCTCCTTCTGCTGTGGCAACCCCGCATGATCGATGCGCTTGACAGCCTCGGAGCCGCCCTGCGCGCACACGCCTCCTCCGGCGGGAAGCTGGACGTGGCGGCGTTGGGCACGGCCTGGGACGTTTTCGCGCAAGGCGCCGAAGCGCTGGCGGAGGAGGAAGCGACCACGCCGATCCGGAGCCGGTCCCCTTTCTGGAACGTCCTGCTACGGCTCGCGCACGGCCACCATCGGGGGCTGATTGAACGCCAGGCACTGCAGACCGCACTCGACGAGCTACGAGGACAGCATCGAGGAGCCCGCATCGCGATCGAACGCGCCGCAGCGGAAGGTCAGGCAGACCCACGCCTCCAGGCGAGGCGCAAGGAACTCTTCGCCACCCTGGACACCATGACCGCTGCACTGGAAAACGCACACCGTGCGCTGAGACAGCAGCAAACCGACGAGGTGTTGGCCTTGCTTACCGATGGAGGAATCGCCGCCGACACCCTCGTCGACCTCCAGATGGAGCTGGAACGCACCGCGGGCGGACAACGCCCCTGCCTCCGATGCGGTACGCCCAACGCAACGACCGCCCGCCATTGTGTCGGATGCTCTGCGAAACTGCCAGCGGTCTCGCTTGGAGACGAGATGGAAGCGTCGCTGGACGTGACGGTGGAAGACGGGGTACGCACATCGGGCCATGCGCACAACCAGCTGGTCGACGCCGTGAGCGGCGCGGTGGCTGAATTCGAGGCCAGGCGCATGACACCCGATGCCTTTGCTCGCGCACTCGACGAGGCCACAGCCCACGCCCGAGCGGCAATCCAACGTGTGCGCGATCTTCCGGTCCCGAGCGACGCCAGTGAGAGCGACCGCGCCGTTCTCGACGAAACAGCAGCCATCATGCGCGAAGGGCTGCACGAATTCTTGGAAGGAATCGAGGAACTTCGGCGCTACCTCATCGACGGCAACGTCGTTCACCTCGAACAGGGACTGGAAACCGCTCTTACCGGCGCCGACAAGGTCGCGCACGTACGGACCATCACAACCCGGACGGAGTGATCCTGTCGTACCGCGTATACCACACATCGCGGAGATCACCCCCGACTCTAACCCGAGATGTAAACAGTTTGATGAACACTTGCGTCAGCCTGTAACAATCGCGTACAATCCGGGCGAGAGGAGTGCCATGAAGCCAGTTTCGCGCTTGCCACTGACAGCCAGAGCGCCCCGCCGACACGATGACGGCGGGCGCACGAAGGGGGCGCAACACGAAAGCACGCACGCCGTCGATCCGAACGCTGGGGAGCGCGTCGGCTCGGCCACAAATGACCTGTTGACGCGCGCACTCAGCACGGCGGTCACGCCGTTCGTTGTTCCGCGCGCCGAACAGCTGGTTCGTATGTACAACGCCACCGAGGCCGCATCCGAGAACGAGTCCGGCTGGATGCGGGGTACCCAGTACCTGCTGCACAGTACACACCTGGTGCTGGAAACCGCGGAGCTCGCCCATGTGTTCACGGGAGCCGCCATCGGCGGTGTCATCGGGAACGGGCTTGTCGGCGCAGGCATGACCGCTCTGGGAATCTCTCACATCGTCGACGGCGTTCGAGAACACTCGGGCGAACAGATCATGGAAGGTACCGGTGCCCTGCTTCTCGGCGCGCGAAGTGGCCTGGAGGCCGTGGTGATGGGTGCCGAGAACGCGCACGGCGTGGTTGCCACGCTGGCCGAAGAGGCACGAGAGACCCTGGCCCCCCTGGGCGTGGCGTACGGCGCAGCGGAAGCGATACTGGGAACCAAGCGGGTCGTCGATGGAATCCTCGACAAGGATCGTCCAAAGACGCTCGCCGGCCTGCTTACGATGGGGCTGGGCACCTCGATCTGCGCGGCTTCACTTGGAGCCGGAGTGCCCGCTGTCGCGACCGCGAGCATCCTGCTTGCCGCGCGCGTGGTCATTGAAGAGCGTCG
>JAJXVI010000147.1 GCA_021782195.1 bacterium
CGGGACCCAACGCGGGACCGAACGCGGGACCCAACGCCGGACCGAACGCGGGACCCAACGCCGGACCGAACGCGGGACCCAACGCGGGACCCAACGCGGGACCGAACGCGGGACCCAACGCGGGACCCAACGCGGGGCCGAACGCCGGACCCAACGCGGGACCGAACGCCGGACCCAACGCGGGACCGAACGACGGACCGAATGCGGGACCCAACGCGGGACCGAACGCCGGACCGAATGCGGGACCCAACGCGGGACCGAACGCCGGACCGAATGCGGGACCCAACGCGGGACCCAACGCGGGACCGTGCGCACATCCCCACGTCCGTCGTCATTTCCACTCTCACCACCCCGCACACTCTGGAGCGGGACCCAACGCGGGACCCAACGCGGGACCCAACGCGGGACCCAATGCGGGACCCAATGCCGGACCGCGCACGCCACATTATCTTCCCCCTCACTTCCACCCATTGCACGCCGCGGGTCCCAACGCGGGTCCCAACGCCGGCCCACGCATCGCAAACGCCGGACCGAACGCGAGCGCACCGGTGCGTCCCCACGCTGCGTCGGTATCCAACGCCGGAGTCGCTCCTCAGCCCCCCCCGTCCCCACAGGCGACAGGCGCCCCCTCGCTCGATACGCGCATCGACGGGGTGCGCATTGCCGACATGAAGCACTCCAACGGGCTGGGGCGCTTTGACACCGTCGTGAAGGATCATTACGGCAAGGACGCTTTCCTGGTCGACATGAAGGGCACGCCGGGCGACACACCAGGCAAGCTCAACCAGCACGACTACGTGGTGTACACCGAGAACGGTGTCCGTCAGATGAAGCCCGTCGGCAACGAGATGTATGACATCCAGTATCGCACCTCGGTCATCCACAACGCGGACACAATGAACCAGAGACTACGTGACGGTTCGGTGGGCTTCAGTGGATCGATGGACTCTGACCCTCGTACGGGCCAGGGCGGCCAGCACTACGACGAAAAATACTGGCAACAGGTGCACATCGACGGTAAGGACTACTGGAAGGTGCGCAACGGCGTCGATCCGTCGGTTGCCGTTAGTGACGTCTTTGCTCACCACGACGACTCGCACTCACGCTATGAGCTGGATTGCGCCTCGTCCGCGAACCTCGTGATGATGAAGTCGAAGCTCGACACCATCGGCCCGGCAGCCTTCAACCGTGAGTACAGTGCCCTCCACGTACGTGGATGGGAGACGTGGAATTCCGACACCACCACGGGCAGCGCACACTGGCATGACGGCGGCACCATCGACGTCCAGACCGGACAGATGCGGGGAGCCGACGGGCTCGCCACGCACGGAACGCTCCACGACACGCATCCTGGCGACTACGTGTACTTCGCGAACAGCAGTCGACTCCTCGGACAGGCCACGCAGGGTGAGAATGCGATCTACCTCGGCCGCGACAGCCACGGTGAACCGCAGTTCTTCGGGAACCCCGTCGGCGTAATCACGCTCGACAAAAACAACCTGCGCATGCCGTACGGCTCGCTTTCCACGGTGCGCGGGCGGGTCGACACCGGTCGCCTCGCGGCAACCGATCCGAATCGGACCGACGCGTTCTGAGTCGCATCGACGCGCTGTGACTCCCTCTGGTCCGTGCCTCGCTCGGTATGACCGCTGTATCGAGCGCGGTGCCCCGGTTACGGGTCCACGCTGCGCTGGCGAACCCTGAACCTGCCAGGGGCAGCAAAAAACCGCGGATGTGCGTACCAGGTGGTGGCACGTCCGCGGTTTTCGCACGTCGACCAGGACGGTTGCCGGGTCAGCAGCGCAGGTTCAACTGAACAGAACCTCGGTCCAGGCGGTCATGTCGCCTTCCCACACCTGATCGAGAGGGGGGCCGGCGGATGCGTCCGACGCGCCGGAAAGCCCGCTCTTGATTTCGACGCGGTCGCGCTTGCGGTCATGCACCCCGTCAGGAGCGTTGAAAAACGACACGGTCGTCCCCACGTTGACCACGAACAGGTGCACCCCTGCTGGAAATCCGTCCATTCGCTGCGACAGGTCGAAACTCGCCGGCAGATCGCCGGCCGGCAGGAATCCGTAGTCGCCCTTTGCGGCCACGTCGAGACGCATCTGGATCACGGCCCCCGGTCGCAACAGTTTGAGATCGGAGGAAGCGAGTTGCGGGCGCGGTGTGGCACCGAAGGCAAAGCACTCGAACTGACCGCCTCGAAGCGTGCAGAGCAAGCGGTGTTCCAGCAGGTAATCGCAGAACACGATATCGTGAGGGGCAACGTTCGTGATGGTGACGTTCAGGACGGGAATCGTACCGGCCGCGCAGGCATCACGGGTCGGGCGAATCGCCAGTTTCAGTCCGTTCGACGTGGACAGGTCGGACATAGGGGTTCCTCCAGTTCCTGGCACGCTCGGCGCCGACACCCCGACAGGCGAACACACGCATCGGGAGCGTGGCATTGCACGGGGGCAAGTCCTTTCGGCCGAAACCCAGGGGTTTCCCTCCGCAACAGGGAACTTTTCCAGACCATGTCCACGCCAGAGACCTCCGAACTGATTGCCACGTGCGAGGCAGCCGCTGCAAGCGGTGACGCCACTTTCCTGCTCGCCCTGCTCGGCCGACACGAGCAACAGGCCAGGGTCACCCACCAGGACTTTGCCGCCACGATTGCCAGTCTGCCCCCTCAGATGCGCACCTTCCTGGCCCCGCTTGTGAAACGTTGCAACGATGCGCTCGACCGGCACGCGCAGGCGTCCGCGTGGTTGCGCAACGGAACGAAGTCGCCTGGCCCCGGCCTGGTTGAGCGCGCGGCGCGGGTCGAGACTGCTCGGCTTGACGTCGAACGCTCATTTCTGGATTTGCGCCAGGAAGCGTTGCGCGCACTCGGCCCGACGACGGTCCCAGGAGCAAACCTGATGCTGGCCACACTGGAACGCTACCGCAGCGGGGAAGACGTCGGCGCGCTCTTGAGGGAACAGGCCAACCGTGAGTACCTCTCCGCCCAGGCCATGCTTGACGCGCTCGAGCAGCCCGGTGGGGACACAGCAGATGCGCTCCCGTTCATTGACGACTTCCTGGAGGTGGTCAGCGAGGTCGGGCGTGTCGAGCACGCGTCCGCAGCCACGGCAGATCTTTCGGTTCGGCTGGCCTCTGCCGCCACAGCCATGGACGAAGCCCTCGGCAACTGCACGATCTCCACGCTGCTCCAGGGTGAAACTGCGTTCCCCCGAGCAAACCTGGCGTTATCCCTTGCGAAACGCATTGCGGCGGAACCCGCACTGGCCGAGGCCCTGTACAACGTGATCGGCGAACTGTCTGGCGACGTGGAATCGATGCACGCCGCGTGCCGACGCATCGCGGAGAACCCGGAGTCGTCCCCGGCCCTCCTGGCCACGACGAAAGATACCGAGGCGGTGCTGAATCGCTGGCAGGGAGCGCTCGAAGCGGTGGCCAAAGCTGTGGGGTCAGCGCAGGGCGCGGAAATGACCCCCGAAGGCGCGTCAACTCTGGAAGCCGCCGCAGAAGAGTTGCAACAGGCTTCGTCCGACCTCGACAGGCTGGCGAGTGCCGTACGCGACATCGCGGATCGCGAAGGACGGGTCCCTTGCGTCCGATGCGGACATTGGAGCCGCCCGGATCGTCCGCTGTGTGAAGCCTGTGGAGCCCGTCTTCCTCGCGTGGCGGAACTCCGTGCACAGAACGTCGACGTGCTGGCGGAGGACGGTGGGCTACCTGAGCCCGAACCGCAGATGACCGAGAACCTCGCACGACTGCTTGAGCTCGCAAGCGCCGCAGCCGCAGATGCTGGTGCGCGGGCGGCACTCGAAAGCGAGGTGACGCAGATGGAAGCGTTGCTCGCAGAAGCAAAGGTTGACGCGGAAATCGACAACCCCCGCGCGGCGCTGCGCACGCCTGCGCAATGGGAAGCGTTCGAGCGGACACGCGCGCTCTATCGTCAGGCGATCGCCGACTGCGAAATGGGACTTTCAATGCTACGCCAGTTTGCGCACAACGGTGGCAACCATCGGCTGGACGCGGCGGGTCACCTGCTCTGTCAGGGAGCAGCAAACATGCAGCGCGTGCAGCATCGCCTGGAGGAACTGAGCGGTGTGCACCCTTCGGCCGTGGTCGAAGCGACACCCGCAACAGCGGCCAGCGCAGAGATCGGAATGGAGAGCTGGGAAGCGTGAAGCTACGACACTTGAACCTCATCGTGATGGTTGCGATCGTGCTGGCGATGTACGCCCCAGCGCGTGCCCGGACGTTCGACGAAAGCAACGCCGCGTGCCGCTACAACGCGCGCTTCTGGAACGCGCGCGCAATGGTCCGGGTGACGGGAAAGGTCACGTGGATCGGCAAGATGACAGGCCCCGTGCTCATCTCGGTGCACAGCGCAAAGAGATGGCACTATCTGGCCTACATGCCTCCGTTCAGCTACCTCAACGACCTGCACGTGATGCTCGAGAAAGGCTCGACGATTACGCTGGAAGGATCGCTGCGGACGGCGGGTGGCGAGAAGATCGTGTACGTGTCGGCTTTCACGTGGCACGGTCGACGCCACGTGGTGAGGAACGCGCGGGGAGTTCCGCGCTGGCATACGTTCTGAAGGAACGACTGGAAGGATTGACCGTCGGAATGCGCTCTCGGAAGGATTGGAGCCGAACGGTATTGAACCTTTCCTGGCGGTTTTTTCAGCGATGGAAAGGTTGCACGAAGGCTGCGGCACCGAACCGTCGTGATCGAGCCGGACTGAAAGGAAAGCCAAGCATTGAAACTCGCAAACGTGACCAGATTCTTCCTGGGGCTGGGCTTGATCTTCCTGTTCATCGCAACGGGGGCGTATGCGTCGCCAAACCTCATCGTTGACGGGAGCTTCGAGTCGCCCACGGTCGCGGCGGGTAATCTTACCGACTTCGCCGGAGGGCAGAGCATCGGGGCCTGGCAGGTCCTTGGCAACGACGTCACCCAACTTTCTACTACCTATGCCGAGACCGGTAACGGGATGATAGCGTTCAACGCGCAGAGCGGTCTCGTATCACTCGACCTCACGGGAATGGGCAACACCGGCCCGACCAACGGGGTGGTACAGTCGGTAACAACCGCAGCAGGTGGGCACTATCAGCTCAGCTTCTGGGTCGGGGTTGCCTATGGGTCGCAGTCGTTTTATCAGCTTCCCGCCACCGTGAACCTGAGCATTGCCGGAACGTCGGTCGGAAGCTACACCAACTCGACCCTCAGCAACTACGGCTACGTTACCTGGGAACAGTTCACGACGTCGTTCATCGCCAATGCCACATCAACAAGCATTGCCTTCTACAACGGAACCCCAACCACCAACAACTTTGCGGGTCTCGACAACGTGTCGCTGGTTGCGCTTCCCGAACCGTGTGGCATGCTATGGCCGTTGCTGGCAATCGCGCTGGCATTCAGCCCGGTCAAAATACAGGCAAGACGACGCTGCTGAAATCGTCTGATCGAAGGTTGCAAGAAATCCTCGCGACCCACCGAAACCAGCGAACAAAGTGAAAGTGAGCGACGAATCGATGAAGTGCGGGCGCATTCTTGCAGTTGCAGCAACCGCACTGTTGTTGCTTCTAAAACCAGCCATCGCAACCGCGCCGGTTCTGACCTACAACATCGACCTCTGGCCCAGTTTCACGTTCTCGCTCAGCACAAGCGACTCGACCACCGGCACAACGGTGCTCTCGTCAGGTTGGAGCTACACGTCTTTCACCGGCTCGGTCGCGCTGACACCGGGCACGATGAACTTCATCCACCTCAGCACCGGTGGCGGGTCTGGTTACTCTCCTGGCGTGATCGGTGACTTCACCCTGAGCGGCGGAGGGACATTCGCGAACGGTGCGACTACGATTGTCACCGACAACGCGACGGGATGGAACTTCAGCCAGACGGGCTTCGGAACGGGATACTACAGCCCGACCGTTCGACTGGGATCGACCTCTCTGTATGACGTCCCCACGGGCGCACCCACCAGCTACTGGCTCATCGACTCCAACCTCAACTACCCCGGGGACCTCTGGATGTCGGTAGCCATCAACCTTCCCGAGCCTGCCAGCGGCCTTCTGCTTCTTGCTCCGCTCACCGCGATCACGATGCTGCGACGCCGTCGATAGTACGCGACAGGATCCTCGCGTCCACGAACAACGGTCACCGAGGTTCGACCGCTACCCTTTTGATATTCTGTGGAGCAGTGATGAGCAAGAATATCACGAAAATATCTGAGAAGCTTGATTCAAATAACAGGATTCGCGATTCGAGATTCGCGACGCTGAGGTAGCAGAAACGAAGTGACAAAATCGTGGAGCGGTCTCGTACGCGTCATTGCGATCAACCTCCTGGTCACGTCAATTCTTGCGTTTACCTGCGTGATGGTTGCGCAACAACCTGACCTGCAAAAACTCCGCGTCGGTGATTC